>JAQUJQ010000236.1 GCA_028680875.1 Eubacteriales bacterium | reverse complement strand
ATCGGTCCAATCACCGGCATGTTTTGGAAGGTTATCGATTCCTTTCCTCCAGATGCGTTCATATATCATTTCAGGGGCAACAAACCGTATCACCTGCTCATGGCCCTCTTCATTGTATCTGCGAATCAGATCTGCCAAATTCGCATCGGGGCAGTTATTATCATACAAGGGCGGATTCGTGGCTGTCAGAACAACAAAATCCTCCTTCCAATTACTCTTTTCTATACGGTTGATATATTCCTGGACTCCCTGGTGCATTTTTTTCGTATCATTCTCGTAGGTAAAAAAGAACTGGCTAAACAAAGAATAATGTTCGCCGACAAAAGATGGTAACGAACGGCCATCCGGCGTTTCCCAACGGAAAGCATAGGGTCTTTCGAAAGGAATACCTCCGAAATGGATGTTAATCCCGGTCATATAAAATTGAATATTACTATCCAGCATAAGGGAAGAAATTGTCCACGGCTGACCATTTACATCGTGGTTAATTGCCGTAGTAATTTTACTGCCGGAAAGCTTACGTATGATATCCAGATCCTGCAGAGCCTGTGTCCATTGCATACTGGTGCAATCCGGCGTAGTATGCATCGGAAGGGCAGTAACGCTGATCCGGCCCTCCTCAACAAATTTTTTAAATAATGATTGAGGTGTAGAAACTGAAAGATTTAAGTTCACCCCAAACATTAAATCTGACTTTTAAAAAAACTTTATCGTTTTTATCTGTTTTTGAACTAAATTTCGCTTAGAAAACTAGTCCTCTTACTGTATATTTTAGGCTAATGCTACATTTTGGGCAGACTTCTCCCGTACTTTTGGCAGATGCTTTAGTAGTTTCCTTATATTGTAAGCACCAATCTTGCAAAGAAAGAAGGTTTTTGATTTCAGTCGTCCTCTCACCGGTATCCTGTCAACCTGATATTTTCTTCGTAGTACGGATGGAATTCCTTCTATGCCGTTTCTAATTCGGGTTAGCTGAAGATATTCCTTGCTGGATATTTTTCTCAGGTATCTGGCACGTTCCACCATTTTTGACGATACATTAACAAATGCTGTTTTGTTCTGAAGCTTTGCTTTACATTTATTTCGGTTTGGACAATGCTGACAGCAATCTTTACGGAAAACGGCACGACACATACCGGTCGCTTCATAATAACTGCTCTTGATTGGCTTGTTACCTGCAGGACAACTGATTACTTCTTTGCCATCTTCAGATAGATGAAAATTTCCCATGATAATATCTGGCAGCTTTCCGGTTAAAGATGTTGTTATAAGTTCCACATTTTTTTCTTCTGCAAGAGCACTATTTTCAGTCCCGCTGTATGCGCCATCTGTAAGCATGGTTTCAGCAGGAGAATCTTCACTACGTGTTTCCAGATATTCTTTGCAAAAGGAACTGTCACTATGGGTGTTGTTTTCATAGCCAAAGCCAGTTATCAGACTGATGCCGTCTTCACCAATCGTTTCAATGATATTTCCTACATATCCTTTATGATCCTTACCAGCTTTCTTACGATAAGTAGCATCTGGATCGGATGGATTTTGCAGGCTGTCCGGAGTGATTTCACTGTTGGGTTTGGCTTTCAGTGTTCCTTCAGTATCTGTCTGAGTTTGCTCTTTCAGAACTCTTACAAGTAGCTGATGCTCTTGGAACTCTAGCCATTCTTCACCAGACATAAGCTGTTGCAGCTGACCAGCTTCCTGAATTGCTTTTTCAAAGCGGGAGGTTATATCATCTCCCTTACAGTAATAGATAACATCATTAAGGTCATCCGGATTAAGATAATGTTCCAGTTCTTTTGGAATACGGTCATCTGCTCCTAGGCGGTGCATGAGTTTTACAGCATTAGCATTAACGGTATAAATGATTTCAAGCCGGGACATCCGTTTACTATTGGATGCAATCATCAAACTATCCATTCGTTTAATGTTCGAATGTAGGTTTAAGTATTTCGTATAAACGTCAGCTAAATGTAGCATTTCTTCTTTAAGAAGATCAATGCCGGTTTTTAGCTCATATTCATAGAGTCTTCTCCGGAACAAGCTAAAGGTACGATCACTGACGGGTTGCTCTTTGAAGCTAGTTGTATGAAGGGCATACTGGAAACGTACATCACAGCAGATAGAGGCGATCAGTTCATCATCGGAAAGGTGGAGCATTTCCTTGAGCATAAGGGCTCCTATTTTTACATTGACAGGACTGGCTGGTCTGGAAAATTCCTGATCGCTATAAAGAACCGAGAACCGTTCTTCATTAATTGCAGGAAATACAATATCGGCAAAATCTTTTGCCCAGGAATTCAGAACGAATTTCTGCTCTCTCTGGGTTAGTCGGTTGAATCTATCATCAAGGGTAATCTGTTGGTTATCATTTGTTTTGAAAGACATATATCCACCTCATTATTATCAAATATCTTGTCTTTATTATACCAGAAAATGAGGTTTGGTGAATCGCAAAATTATAAGTTTTTACACCCTAATCATGGTTTGCTATAAGCATTCTTGCTTTCGTGTTATTTCATCATGTGTTATCTTATTAAAAAAGTTGCGTATAAAGTTGCGTATAAACTATATTTAAGCAATAAATTTTTATTATAAATCAATTATATGAAACTCTTAAAACCCAGTAAATAAGCCTATTACAGGAAAAAGCAAAAGACCCATCACGCCATTGTGACAGGTCTTTCACTAAAAAGGGGAGGATAAGTATTTAACTTCTCTTTGGTAATCATAATTGGAGGGGGAGTCCAATTATGAAAGAGCATACGCATTTACATCCTTATAACGGAACGGCTAGTTCCACATTAGGATATTACTATTATGATACATAATTTCTATTTTTATACATGGAAATGAAAATAATTTCGTATTGTATTTTTCTTTATCTATGATATAATCCCAATATTGAATTTAGTTAAGACGGAAGGAAGTAAGTTTCATGAGTTTATTACAAGAATGGAGAGATTATGCATATGCCAATGATATGCAGAGCCGCTCCGGTCAGTTATTCTGGGCAAATTATTTTAATATGGAAAAGGAAGCTTATCAAAAACTTCTTGCGAATCCGGACAAGGTCTGGGAAGGCACTGTCGCTTCTCTTG
>JAQUJQ010000235.1 GCA_028680875.1 Eubacteriales bacterium | reverse complement strand
ATAAAAATAAGGATTTGGCTGTATTTCTGAAAGGGACACCTTTGGATACGGAATTATTTCGTAGTTATTACCGTTTGGTTATCAGTGCATGCAATGACGGGAGCTTAAGAATAAAAGAAAGTCCCCAAGGAGATCCCCTCTTTACTGTGGAGTTTAATTATAAGGATCATAAAAAAGCAAATGATGTAATGAAGATATACAAGGGGGATTTTCGCAGAGTATACGTTGAGGTTAACGGCAATGCTGAGTTTGCTATGAAGGAAACCTATTTAAACAGGGTGCTGGAAGCCGGAACAAATTTACAAGCAGGAGAGCCTATTGAAGAAAATTGGTAAATGTTTTTGTAATCATGAAAGTAAAAATCCAAATTAAATAAACGAATAGGAGTTAGTATTACGCATTATAACATGTCTTCACAGACATGTTATTTTTTTACCAAATGGTAATTCATTTTTCCCTTTTGGTAAAAATTCTTACTCTATTTTTTCAAAGAAACTGCTGTAAATGGCTATTTTTCAACTTTTCCTGTGTTGGTATGTAAGTTGCTTTATTAAAGTGTATAATTGTTCGCCCTATTCTGACATATGCAAGGCAAGTGTATATAAGGAGGTGAATAAAAAACACTTAAATTGATAATGTCAAATAATTAATATTTAAAGGAGGGATAAATTCAATGTCTGAAGTAAGGATTAAAGAAGTTGCACCAATAAGAAATATGGGGATATGGCTTATTTGGGCGATAGGAGTGGGAAGCGTAGTTGGCGACGGAGTTTTCCTATTAATTGGCGATGGAATTTCCAAAGCCGGTCCATCATCACTTATTGTATATTTTGTTGCTGGTATCGTTCAAGCTGCTACTATGATTGGTTTGGGTGAATTAGCAGTTGGAATACCGAGCGGAGGCGCTCAGTCAGTTTGGGTAGAGAAATTTATGGGTAGAGGCCTTGGGTTGCTTTCAGGCTTAGCCGGAGCTGCCGGATGGTTAGTACTCATGGGAGCACTTTCTCTTGCGCTTGGTACTTTTACTTGTTGGTATTTTCCAAGTCTTAATCAAGATGTTTGGACAATACTCTTTGCATTAATATTTCTTACCTTATTAACGCTATTAAACATAGCAGGTGCAGCTGTTGCAGCAAAAACCCAGTTGGGTTTAGTTTTAGTGCTTGTGTCTATCATGGTACTATTTGGAGTATTGGGTTTAAAACATATTGATCCTTCGAACTACACTCCATTCATGCCTTTTGGCGTTGACGGTGCTCTGGCGGCATTTCCAAGCGGTATTTATGTTTATATGGGTGCCGTTGCATTATGTACAGCGGGGAGTGAGTGCCGCAAATCTACTGATCTAGGTAAAGGATTAGTTTTGTCGAGTGCAACTTTTATTATAATCTACACAATAGGTATGGCCGTTGTAATAGGTACTGTTTCCCATGATGCAATATCTATGGATGTTTCTCCTTATACTGTAGCAGCTGAGATTATCTTCGGTTATTGGGGAGGGTTCGTATTAAATACAGCAGCCTGGATTGCAACTGCAACAAGCCTGCTGATGGGAGTTATTTATGTACCGTCTCGTATGTTCTATCAAATGGGAAAGACCGGATATTTACCTGCATTCTTTGGAGAACTGAATGAAAAAACAAGAACCCCGGTAAAAGGTTTAGTATTTGGTTGGGCAGTTGGCGTCGTTACAATATTGATCGGAATCTTTAACGTAGATTTCGTTTATGTATTTCTGACCAGCCAGGCAACAATAATGTGGATTGTATCCTGGTGCTTAGCTTTAATTGCAGCATTCTATTACAGAAAAGACATGAAGATAAAAGGCCTGGATGTTAAAAAAACGATTGGTTGGAAGCAACCCCTCTTCCCAATTTGCCCTATAATCGGTTTATTTGGTTGTGGATACACTCTGTATTTAAGCATTACGGGTTCAATAGGACAATTTCTCGCATCGTTCATTTGGATATTTGCTTATATAATTTACTATCATTTCTATGTTAAGAAGAAGAATTTGCCCGCATTAGAGTAGGAGGTAAACATATTATGAATAAATATTATTTAAATTCCGATTCAGTAATCTACAGATTCGATAAAGCTAATAAACCTGCATTAAGATGTGCATTACCGGCAACAGTTGTTATAGATACAATAGATAGCTGGAACAATCAAGTAAAAAGCGAAACAGATGTTTTAGATAAGCTGGACTACGATATTATGAATCCGTGTACCGGACCGATTTATTTTGAAGGAGTTGTACCGGGTGATGTTTTGGAGATAACAATTAACAAAATTCAGTGTACGAGCCCCGGCTCTGTGTTGTGCATTCCGGATGAAGGTGTGTGTGGAGAATTAGTTAAGGAACCAAGTACACATATTTTTCATTTTGATGAAGACCATGTTCTTGAATTGAAAAACGGTTTCAAAAAGCAGTTAACACCAATGATTGGAGTACTTGGTTTAACGCCGGCAGATTCAACTCCTTTAACAATGGAATCAGGTAGTTATGGTGGAAATTTTGATTCAGCACTGATTAAAGAAGGCGCCGTTGTTTATCTGCCCGTTCAAGTCGAGGGTGGACTACTTGCTACAGGAGATCTCCATGCCCAGCAGGGCGATGGTGAATCTTTTACCACCGGACTTGAAGTTGGTGGACAGGTTGAGTTTTCAATCAGAGTAAGAAAAGATTTAAAAATGGATTCCGCATTTGTAAAAGTTGACGGCAATCTTTCATCAATGGAATCTGAGAATAGCGTTGATAAAAGCTTGAGTAATGCCATGGAAAAATTTATTCAGTTAATTGTAGATAATGGGAAAGCGGATTATACTGAAGCAGGTGTACTCTGCGGTTTGTTCGGGGATCTTGGAATTTGTCAACTTGCAGACGATCCACTTAGAACAGCAAAATTGACTCTGCCATTAGACATTTTAGAGTATTCAGGAGTTGCAATTTAAAGTGTTATTATTTTAAGGAGGAAAAGAATATGAAGGAAGTAAAGGTAATTATGTGGGGCCTTGGTGCAATGGGCTCCGGCATGGCAAAAATGTTACTGAAGAAAAAAGGTGTTGAGATTGTTGGCGGTATTGATATGGGCAAT
>JAQUJQ010000234.1 GCA_028680875.1 Eubacteriales bacterium | reverse complement strand
ACCTCTTCTGTGGAAAGGATTATTGCGGAACTGTGCCGCAGGAAGTATTCGGTGGGTTCAATAAAAGACATCCATTTCCGGGATTTTGCCATTGATCGGGAGGGTACGGATACCCAACGTCATAAGTTGGCAGGGTCTCAGTTGGTTACGGCCAGAGGACTCTATGAAACTGATGTATTATTTCAGTCACGCCTTTCTTTAAGGGAGGTACTCCGTTTTTATGATCAGGATTTTGTTGTGCTGGAAGGTGAAAATAATTTCGAAGGTCCCGGCATCATCTCTGCATATACAGAACATGAAATCGAAGAGAGAATGAGAGAGACAGTGTTTGCAGTGGTGGGGCGTATCTCGGACAGAATCAGCGAATATAAGGGCCTGCCGGTTATCAACGCTCTAAAGGATGTTGCCAAATTAGTTGATTTGATCGAAGAAAAGGTCCCGGAATGGGAAGACAGGGGGACGCTTTGAAGACAGGGGGACGCTTTGCCTGTCTTACAAAAAAGACAGGCAAAACGTCCCCCCTGTCTTATTGCTTGCCGTGAAGATTTAAATATACCAGAGCACAAGCTCCTTCATGGACAACGGTAAAACCCTTTTCCTCAGCATATTTCACTATATTATCGTTGTAGGTGCCCGGTTGGAGCCAGATATTCGGTATCGTATCAGGGTCCGTTTCTGTAAGCGTTTTCATAGTTATCGCCGGCGGAACAACAAAATCGATGCAATCAGGAGTTTTAGGCAGGTCTTCAAGGCAAGAATAACATTTGCTCCCATCATCCATTTTTTCATAATTGGGGTTTACAGCAAAGACCTCATATCCATTATTTTTAAAGGTGTGATAGATGCGATTGGCTATCTTTTCAGTATTTGGAGTGGCGCCTACTATTGCCCAAATTCTTTTATTCATCAATTCCTTCATTTTTTGTTCGTTATTCATAAAAATACTTGGAAGGTGCAGCCCTTTTACCTTCTTTTCCTCCTCTTTTTCTTTTAAGTTGTTCATTATGAGTTACGGTCCATTATCTTAGTTAGATTATACCAACTATTTAACAAAAAAGACAGGGGGAAGAAGACAGGGGGACGCTTTGCCTGTCTTACAAAAAAGACAGGCAAAACGTCCCCCTGTCTTCTTGACATATGACCGAAACGGTGTATAATGAAATTAGTAATTGACATATGTCACAAACTAAGGAGGTGAAAAATATGCCGGGAAGAGATGGAACGGGCCCAATGGGAATGGGACCGTTAACAGGACGGGGTGCTGGTTTTTGCTCAGGCTTTGCTGCACGCCCCATGTTTAAACGTGGATTTAGAAGAATGTATTCTTCAGGTTACAATGTGATGGATGAGCCGGTTGTTGATCAGAAAGAATTATTGAACTCGCAGGCAAAGTTTTTAGAAAATCAGCTGCAGCAGGTAAAAAAACGTCTTTCTGATTATAAAGAAGACGAAGAGTAAACCTTACCTAAAATAGAAGATGGCAGGTATGTTCCTGTCATCTTCTAATCCTTAACGAAAAATATAAAGGAGATTAGAATCGTGGATTATAGAGTGTTATCCGAAAAACTAAATACAGTTTTAGGGATGGAAAATCAAGCGGTAGGGATTAAATTTTTAAAAGAAAATGAAGTAATCCCAGGCTATGATAATGAAAACAAATATACCTTTTGCCAATTTATTATGAAGGCACGTAAGGGTGAAAAACTTCTTGTGACCTCTGATACGATTGCATGTGCAAATGGCGGATCTGCTTTGGGGTTGCTGCCTATTCCGGAAAAGCTCATGAACGGTGACTTTTTATCTCATCTTGGAACATTTGAGAAAAAGGGAGCTGCAAATACAATGTCCATTATGCCACGGTTCAAACAGAATCAATTTTCTGCAATAGCACTGGCACCGCTAAAAGATGTAGACTTTGATCCGGACATTATTGTTTTGGAAACAGTACCGGAACAATTAATGTGGTTAAGTCTGGCAACCATATATGAAGAAGGAGGGCGGCATCAATTTAGTTCAAGTATTTCAAACGGTACCTGTGTCGATATAGTAGTTGTGCCATATTTAACTAAAAAATTAAATGTTAGTTTAGGATGTTACGGTTGTAGGAACGCTACAAATATACCGGATCATCATTTGCTTGCCGGATTCCCTGCGAATCAGCTGGAGAGTATTTTAGATGCTCTCGATAAGATTTCTGAAAAAGCTATACCGAGGACAAGAGAAAAGAGAGCATATATGCGTTTAATGGACAAATAAGGAAAACATATAATATTAAATCTATAATTGACATATGTTTAAAATAGTAATAATATATAAAATAAAAGTATTATCAATGAGGGGGTGCATGATATGCCGGGAAGAGATGGTACAGGACCTTCGGGCGTTAGGTCTACATCAGGGAGAGGACGAATAGAAGGGGTTTGTATTTGCCCAAAATGTAGTCATAAATTAGCTCATAAAATGGGAGTGCCTTGTAATACTATAAAATGTCCAAAATGTGGTACACTAATGATAAGAGGTTAGTTAGCAGAGAAAAGGAGAAGGATTAGAATATGGCAAGGCCGAGGAAATGGAAAAGAGTATGCTGTTTGCCGGAGATTGATTCTTTTGGGCCATTAAATAGGCCGGGTATAGATCGTGAAGTAATTATAATGACAGTTGAAGAGTATGAAACAATCAGGCTGATTGATTTAGAAGGAATGATGCAGGAAGAATGTGCTGATCGAATGAATGTTGCCCGAACAACCGTACAGAGAATTTATAATGATGCCCGTAAAAAACTTGCAGAGTCTTTGGTAGATGGTAAAACATTGAGAATCGAAGGCGGGGATTACAAGCTATGTGATGAAAATGCACAAATGTTTGGTTGTCCAAGATGTCATAGACACAAACATCGGTTTGGGAAAATTAATAATTGTAACGAAGATTAATTACATACAAGTGAGAGGAGATAAATATGAAAATTGCAATGCCAGTAGATGATAAGTTTATGGATTCCGGAGTGTGCCGGTCTTTTGGGCGTGCACCTTATTTTCTAATCTATGATACAGAAAAAGAGGAAAGTTTATTTTTCAATAATAGCGCAATAGCAAGTCAAGGCG
>JAQUJQ010000026.1 GCA_028680875.1 Eubacteriales bacterium | reverse complement strand
AATACTTGGAGGTGCCAAATGAAAGAGCGAATTAAGAGTGTATGTGAAAAATAGAGAGTAAAAAAATAGAGGATAAATATGAACGAAGTTATACAGCAGTTGATGGATCATGTTTCCATTCGAAAATTCAATGACAAAAAGATTGCTCCGGAGGACATCAATACAATCCTGAACGCTGCTATGCGAGGTGCTACCGCAGGAAATATGATGTCCTACAGCATCATTAAAATACAGTCAGAGGAAACCCTTAGAAAACTTGCAAAAAGTTGTGACGATCAACCTTTTATCAGCGATGCAAGCCTAGCTCTATTATTTGTTGTTGACAATTATAAATGGCATTGTCTCTTTGAACAGCGGGGAATTCCGGATATTTTTTCTAATTACAACGGCCCTATAATCAACGACATGATTATAGGCATGCAGGATGCCATGATCGCTGCACAAAATGCGGTTCTTGCAGCCGAAAGCCTTGGAATAGGTACCTGCTATATAGGTGATATTATGGAGCACTATGAGTATCACAAGGAGTTGTTTTGTTTGCCCCAATACACGATGCCGGCCACATTGGTGGTTATGGGTTATTATGACGGCAAGCCTAAGCTTCGCCCCAGATTTGACACATCCTTCGTAGTCTTTGATGAGGAGTATCCAAAGATAGATGATAACTTTATTAATGACATGTTTTACGAGAAAGAAAAAGATACTCCGGACTTTGCTGAAAAATTCTATAAAAGAAAGATGAACGCATACTTTTTTATTGAGATGCGTCGATCCCTATATCTATATTTTAAACAATGGGACAAAAAAGGTGATTTTTAATGGAACAGATAAATACCAATGAACTATATATCAAGTTAAAAAACGAAATATTCGGCTATAAGAAAAAAATTATTTTTTTGGAATGGTTGCTTTCTACAGCAGAAGCCTATCACGATAATATGCCGGCCTTTCTTCAAAGCCCGGAAGGGCAGAAAGCTTTTTCAAATGTAATAAATATACTTGTATCTGAGCAGATTATTTCACCGATAGGAAAGAAACCAAATACACCAAAGGGGTTACATTTAAAATATAGAAAAGGTTTGGAAACAAAAGATAATGACTTATCAACTCAAATAATCAGGAGCATTCAACCTCCTGCAAAACTGGACTATTATCTTAAGAATCCCCAAAACTTTTTAAATGATAGATCGATTATCGAGACTATATCTGATTTTCTAAAACAAAAGGATAAGGATTTTGTAACAGTTAATGAAAGAGCCTATGAACTTTTTGGTGACGAAAAATTTTTCAAAGGTGAGGGGAAGGAACGAAGTCCGGGAGAAACCATTCTTAAAAGGCTGGGAGTCAGCTATTTGGATATAGGTTGCCAAGAAACTCTTGAGCCTTTCTTCAGTTTTCAGAAAAAGAATTTTAACGCTCTAAATTCTAGAAAGATATATATCATAGAAAATAAGGATACCTTCTGGTCATTTAAAAGAGTTATTATGGATTCCATTCCCACTTTCAAGACGGATATGCTAATCTATGGTGAGGGGAGAAAGATAATAAGCAGCTTTAAGTTTATGAATGAATACTATGTTGAACCGGAAAGAGATCAATTCCACTACTTTGGCGATCTGGATGCAGAGGGCATAAATATTTACTGTGAGCTATTGGATCAATATCCTCAATACAAAATATTCCCATTTTATGAAGGATATCAAGCTGTTTTGGAGATCGGATCCGGAAAAGCGCCTGTAAAAACACCCAAACGCCAGAAAATTTCCAAGAAAAACATTGGCCGGTTTTTAAATGGATTTGATTCCCACGTGGCAAAAGAGTTAAAAATTCTATTGGAAGAAGGTTATTACATACCACAGGAAGCACTATCCGCTACAGAAATGAAAGAAAGGTTTAAAAATACCAAAAGTGATTGATAAAGATGATCTTCTTGCCCGGGAAATAATTCGGGAAAACACCGGGGGAAAAGATATGGAACTTTCCCTTGTAGATGATTTTTTGGAAGAACTTGATTTAAGGTTGGACCATGTAAAAATATACTATCCTATAATGGAGATGCTCAGGAGGAGGAAGATTGAGGAGCTTTCAAATCTGGTTCCCGAGCTATCCTTCCTGTTGCTTTCCTATTTGATATATGAAGGAAAGTTGAAGTATAGAGGAATTACATTTCAAGACATAGAAAGACTTCTGTCCAAAGCTTTGAAAGAAATTTTAATGAAAGAAACAGAGCCGAAAACCCTTCGGGAAGTAACGATTGAGCTTTTGGACGGATTGCAAAACGGCGGACGTAATTTTACGATAAACACCTTCAGTTTTAGAACCGGCAATTTTAAGGAAAAGTATATAAAATTATTGGAGATCAGGCAATCCAATGATGGTGAACTGCAATATTATGTTACCGAGCAGGGAGTTGACTTTTATCTTAAGACAAAGGAGTTTCCCGAGGAAACAAAGATTACAATCAACCTTCTACTCTTTCAGAAACAGATGGAAAAAGGCGCTTTCGGTTTTGCATATGAGACGGTAAGAAGACTGAATATGGAGGTAGAAAAGAAAAAGGACAAGAAATATTCTTTGTTGGAGGCATTGATGTATGGTCGGCTGGACTCAGGGGAGACCTATGATAGCTACCATCAAAGCATTGTCATGCAGCTTGAAGAAGAAACAGAGCTGTTCAATTTAGCAGTAAAAAATGTCAGTATGGCTTTTGGTGAATATATGGAGAGAATTAACAGCGGAGAAGCAACGGAAAAGGAAAAAAGGACATTTACTTTAATTAAGATTATTGAAAAAGAAGTCGGACGAGCCCAGACATTGCATACAGGGTTACTTAAAGAAGCTGTAGGCTTTACAAGAGAATATGATAGGGTCTTAGGGATCCGAAGAAAAGCGATTTTTACGGAGAGATTTAACTTTCAAGGTGAATTTGAAAAGACCATCACCCAGAACAAACCGCCTGAAGTGCTTAAATATTTGTTTGAACCTCTATTAAATCCCTATATTAAGAAAAGCTTTAATCCTTTGAGAGCACTGGAGCCCCAGCGGATAACCAAAGACAGGCAAGAAGACCTGGAAGATCAGGTAAGTGAAAAGGTGGACCGGGCAACCATTGATAGCATTACACGGGAACGTGTAAAAGGAAATTTTATTTTTTATGCGACAAGACTATTGGAGGTACTGGACAGATCGCAGGGCCAAGTAAATTTACAGGACTATTGTCAAAGTCTTGTGAAGAAGTACACCGAGGACAGCGTCTATAACGGGGACTTCCTAAGTTTCATTCTGGAAATGAATCGAAACAAGATAGTGGGTGAAACAACAAGAACCATTACTTTTAACGATGAAAAAATAGAATTGGATGAAGAAGTGAAAACAATGGAGGAGGTATTTTTTAAAGCCTCATTGGTCGCCCATATGGAAAATAAGATAGGCAGTATAACAGTACAGAGTTTTCCGGAAGAGGACGTGGAATTATTACCCGGTTTAAAAATAACCAATCTACTGATTAAAGGAGAACATAAACTATGATCTCAGAAACAAGAGAGACATTGGATGACGCATTGGAAATATTGAAAGCCATTTTGCAGGGCGAAGAGGTGAGTAAAAATAAGAACTCATTTTTGTATGAAAAATACAGGTATCGTTCTGATGTGGAAGATATGCTTGTTCATATAGCCGGTAAGCTGGAACTTCGGGTTTATTCGGGAAAAGATGGGTTATTTCTATGTCCTGAGGCGGGAAGCAGGCTTTTTGGATGGACAAATGAGGAGTTAAAGAAGAAAATCAGCTATATTTACTATAACAGCGAGTTGTATACGGGATATTTTATCATTATGACCCTAATCACAATGTTTTATAAGGAAGCTTATCCTGACACACCCATCGCATATATAAAAATAAATGATCTCATTAAAGAAGTTTCCTATAAAATGGATAACATATTAAAAATAGAAGATCTGGAGGCAGTCAGTCAGGAAAATCAATTTGATTTTGAAAGTATATGCAAAGTATGGCAAAGGCTACCGGATGCCAGAGAGGGTGTGACCGGAGGGAAAAATGATAAGATCGCTTTTGTAGAAAACATCTGTAAATTCTTAAATAATGAAAAACTGATTCAGTTGGATATGGATCAAAGAAATATTTATCCTACGGATCGCTTTAAAACAATTATTTGGAATTATTATGAAGAAAGGGAGAACAGGAAAGACCTGTTAGCATTCGTAAGAGATCTGGAGGTAAAGGATTAATGCCGCATATCAATAGTATAAGGTTGACCAATGTTCACTTTAATAATGCCACTCAACTCTATGATGATTTTCGAATGGAGCTTGGGGGCAAAAACACCACCTACGATCTGGAAAACGGAGGCGGAAAATCCCTGCTTCTACAGTTGATCTTACAGACCGTTCTGCCCAAATCCTATCTTAGAAAAGAAAAGCCCGTCAGTCTTATCTTTCAAGGGGTAAAGGACAAGACTTCCCATGTGGCCGTAGAGTGGATCCTGGAAGAAGGTTCAGGATACAAGTATTTGCTGACCGGGTTTTGTGTTAGAAAAAGAAGGGGTTCCGGTGAAACTGCAGGAATCGAAGAAATTGAAGAAGAGGAGAATTATCAGGCATCGGATATTGAGCATCTCAATTGGTGTGTATTCTATAACGACCATAAAATAACTGGGATCAAATCTGTACCTTTCGTGACGGAAGAGACCGGAAAAAAGATTTATGCGGGTTTTGAAGATATAAGAAAATATATACAGCAGATGAGACAAAAAGGTTTGCCGGCGGAGATATTTGATCGAATTGACCAATACCAAAGCTATATTTCTGCTCATAATCTGATTGCCACAGAATGGAATATTATCAAGGGAATCAATAGCGGAGAAAATAACATAGAATCCTATTTCAGACAAAATATCACTTCCAGAAAACTGATAGAGAATCAGTTTGTAAAGATAATAGAGGATGTAGAAGCTTTAAACAAAGGTGAGAAAAACAATAACGAAAGTCTATTGCTGGCAGACACCTTGATTGAAATCAGAAGCAGTCTGAACGAATATCTTAAGCTCAAGGGACATATGGCCGAATTTGAGAAAATCAAAGAGTATTACAGCGAATTTCAAAGAAAAAACGAGGAACTCTATAAGACCTTCCAAGAGTACGAAGCATATAAACAGCAGGCAGTGGCAATCAGAAACTTAATTCTAAAAAGGCTCAAGGCTTTGGAAAAAGAGAAGATAGAGGCAGAAGATCGACTAGAGGACAATCTTGCAGGCAGTCAAGAGGGAATCAGTCTAAAGAGATTATTGGAAGCCGGGCTGGTAAACCATCAAAAAGAAGGCCTGTCGAATAAGAGAGATTTACTAGAGGAAGAATACAATCGTTTTGCAGAAAAGCAAAGAGATAGGGAAGAAAATCTCAACCGACTTTTGATATTGGAAGGTTATGGAGAGTACCGAGGAGCAAAAGATAAAAAGAATGCAATTCAAAAGCGCTTACAGTCACTAAAGGCCGATGAGGATAGTATCAATGCAGACTATAGGGCAGCCGGGGGAAAGCTCAGATTCCTGGAGAGCAGATTGTATGATGATCTTTTATTGAAAGAAAAAAAGTCACAGGATGAGAAAAATGAACTTGTAAACAGTAAGGAGAAAAACAAACAGGAGCGAATCAAGGAAGAACGAAAAGAATCGGCATTGAACACAGAGGCGGAGCGCCTTTCAATAGAGGAACGGAATTTAGTAGATAGACAGAAGGTTTTGCATAATTTCTTTCTTGAACAGGGAGAAATGAATGGAGTCCTCTCACCTGAGATGTTCTTGAAAGAACTGAAAGAGGATCTGAATCGTTTTCTTTCCGAAGAAGAATCACTTTTAGAAAAAATAGAAACTCTTAATAAGCAATTTAAGGATTTGGAGTTAGATACAGTAAGAAATCAAGGTGAAATTGACCGATTATCGGATAAAGAGAAACAATACCGGGATTGGTTGGAGGCATATCAACAAGAATTATCTCTACTTGAGAAAAAGGCGGCGACATTTGAAAAAGGTACTCTTTGGGAGTATCAGGAGGGATTGGAGCTACTGATTCAAAAGGAAAGCTTAAGCAAATTGGAGAAAGAAATAGAAGGGAGCAGGATGCGGCAGAAAAGACAGCTTTCTATGGATCGGGGTTATTATGTTCCAAATGATGAGGTATTGGCTCTAGTTGAACAGTTGAACCAGAAATGTGAACATGTGCAGGCGGGAATTGACTGGATTGCCATGCTGGATACTGCAGAAAAGGAAAAGCTATTGCATTACCGGCCTTATTTGCCCTTTTCAATTATTGTGGATGAGATCTCCTTTGAGAAACTGAAAAGAGGCAGAATAAAACTGAATTTTTCTTCTGATTATCCGGTTCCCATAGTTAATTTAGAGACGGTAAGGGTAGCTGAAAAACTTAACCAGCAGGGTATTTACTACTTTTGCAGTTTTACTGATTTATTGCTGGATAAGAGTCAATATGAGGAATATCTTGCAAGTATGGAAACCACATTGATCAACATTAACAAGGAAGTGTCGGAAGGTGAAACAAGAATTACTGAGCTGACTGCCCAACTTTCCGGCCTCAATGTTTTTTTCGGGAAATATCCAAAGGAGCAGGTAGAGAGTAATGAAATAAGCTTTCAGGAATTAAAAAATGAGATGGCCGCTTTGGAGCAGCATTTTCTAGATAGGCAAGAGGAAAAAAACAGAATAAGGAAAGAATTGAATTTGCTCTATAAGAAAGAAAAAGAGCTTACAGAGCAAAAAGAAGAATGCAATATTCAAATTGAAAAGCTCATCGAAAGCATAAAGATTTCCGATGAATTAAATGCTGTAAGAGAGCAATCAAGAGTAAAAAATGCAGAGCGAACCGCTGTAAGGCAGAATATTGCTGTGATAAAAAAATGTGAAGACTCATTGGATCGCCGATATGCTTCGTTAGAAGATCAAATTATAAAAGTTCGTCTTAATCTTCAAGATGTCGGTAATCGGAAGGAAAATTTGACCGGTTTTGAAGAAATCGAAAATAATCAGCCTATAGATCGTTTGAGGACAGATTATGAAGCTCTTTATGAAATGGTAAGGGGATCAATCAATCAGGAACAGGAACTGAGAAAAGAATTTGAAGAAAATGAGAAAGGGCTCAACGGTCTAAAGACCAGAATCTCAAGAGAATATGGAGGAGATTTGGAGGACATAGAGAAAAAGGAGAAAGAGGGTGTTCTAATTACAATTCCTTCACAAACAGTGATAAATAATACCAAAGCAGAGATAAAAGAAGGCAATGAACAAATAAAGACCTGGAATGAAAAAATAGTAAAAATCAGTTTAGAAATACAAAAAATTGAAGGGAAACTGGAAGAAATATTAAAAGGTTTTCCGGAAGACGTAAAAAATGATTTGCCAATCTATGATAATGAATATCAATACATGCAGGAAATCGATTCGGCGGAACAGCTTATAGCAAGCTATAAGGAAGGAATAAAAAAAGCCGAAGAGGAACTTGAAGCAATAAAAGAAGAACTTAGTAAGTTGAATAATCAGATGGAGGACTATGAAGCCTTCATGGAAAGGGAAAAAGTCATAAATAATGAATCTGTAGCACAGGAGATCAAAGAATATAGACCCTTTGAAAGAGAATACCAATCCTTAAAGAGCATAATAGAAGAACTATGTAATGACTGGGAGAAGCGGATTGCAATGATTTATATAGAGTCAAGTGATTTTGTGATTCGTGAGCCTTTGGATGAGTTGAGCAAAATAAGCACGCCATACAGCAAGGCTCAATGTCTTTCCAGAAGGGATGCTTTTATAGAATACATTGCCAATATCGAAGAACAGATGAGGAAAATCAGCAACGATATCCTGCAGTTGGAAAAGTATCAGGAAGATTTTGTTCAAAGATGCGTTCAAAGGGCTGAATTGGTTCTGGGTCATTTAAGAAAGCTTGAATCTCTTTCTCGTATCCAAGTCTATGGAAGACGGACAAACATGATCGAATTGAGGCTCCAGGAATTCGAAAAAAAGGAAAAAAGTCTTCGGATGAAGGCACATATTGAAAGCATTGTGAAGGAAATCAGCATGGAGGGATCGGTTGACCGAAAGCGAATCGCTTTACTACTTGCAACGAAAGAACTGTTGGCACAGATTGTTGATATGAACAAAGCTGTCGTGAGACTTTATAAGGTGGAAAGCATCCCGGAAAACTCCAGGTTTTACCGCTGGGAAACGGCAGTGGGCTCGGAGGGGCAAAACAATTCTCTATACTTTATTTTTGCCGCCTGTTTGATTTCATTCATTCGAATGCTTTCAATAACCAATTCCTCTGTAAAAACTAAGAAAGTCATTATTGCGGACAATCCTTTCGGATCTACCTCCGCAGTGTATTTGTGGGAACCCATGTTTCAGATAATGAAGCAGAATGATATCCAGCTCATTGCTCCCGGGCATCGAATACCCCGTGAAATCACGTCAAAGTTCAGTGTAAGTTATCTCTTAAATCAGGACATTCTTAACGATGGCCGGATGAGGGTGGTCGTTAAGGATGTACGGGCTGAAGAGGATGAGGATGTATTAAGGTATATTGATCCGGAACAATTAACTTTATTTTAGTCAATCGGAGGCACCTCTATGAAATTAATGCATTTAGCAGACCTGCATATTGGAAAACGAGTTAACGAATTCAGTATGCTGGAAGATCAAAAATACATATTAATTAAAATTCTCAATACAATTGACGACTATAAACCTGATGGGATTCTCATTGCCGGTGATATTTACGATAAATCTATACCTTCAGCGGAGGCGGTGGAGCTGTTCGATGAATTTATTACCGGTATCGCAGAACGAAGCATACCCTGTTTTGTTATAAGTGGAAACCATGATTCCCCAGAGCGTATTGCCTACGGTTCCCGCATAATGAAAGGCCAAGGCATATATATGGCAAAGGTGTTTGACGGGCAGTTGACGCAAACGATTCTAAAGGATCAGATCGGTGAAGTGAACATTTATATGATGCCCTTTATCAAGCCCGCCAATGTACGGAGCTTTTACCCGGATGCAGAGATTGAAAGCTTCCAGGATGCGGTTGAAACTGTAATCCATAATACACCAATCAATCCAGCCAAGCGCAATGTCCTGGTGGCCCATCAATTTATTACCGGTGGTGGAATTCAGCCGGAAAGAAGCGAATCTGAGCTTCTTTCTATAGGAGGTTTGGACAACATTGATGTTGGCATCTTTGACGATTTTGATTATGTAGCCCTGGGGCACCTTCACGGGCCCCAAAGGATCGGCAGGGATACGGTCCGCTATGCAGGTTCTCCTTTAAAATACTCCTTTTCCGAAGCGAGACATAATAAATCGGTGACACTAGTTAAACTGGGTAAAAAAGGGGATGTAACCATTGAAACCATTCCTTTAATCCCCCATCGGGATATGCGGGAGATAAGAGGACCTATCAATGAATTGCTGTCACCGGAAATCTATGAAGGGACCAATACAGAGGACTACATCCATGTAACACTGACGGATGAAGAAGACATTATGGATCCCATGGGAAAGATTCGTACAGTGTATCCCAATGTAATGCGCCTGGAATATGACAATCTAAGGTATCAAGAGTTGAAATCAGATATATCGGTTGAGGATCCGGCCCAAAGATCCCATCTTGAACTTTTCCGGGAGTTTTATCTGTTGCAGAACAACATTGAATTGGATGATGAAAAAATCTCAATTGTTACTAAAATACTCGAAGAATTAGGAGGGAATCCCTCATGAAACCTTTAAAGCTGATTTTGAGTGCATTTGGACCTTATGGGGATAAGGTGGAGATACCTCTTTCGGAATTTGGCGACAGGGGCCTTTATCTCATTACCGGAGATACCGGAGCCGGTAAAACCACCATATTTGATGCCATCACCTTTGCACTCTATGGAGAGGCCAGCGGTACTAATCGCGAAAGCACCATGTTCCGAAGCGACTTTGCTTCGACAAAGGTGAAAACCTTTGTCGAATTGGAGTTTGTATATCAGGAAGAGATATACAAAATAGAGCGTAACCCAAAATACCAACGGGCCAAGAGCCGCGGAGAAGGTACAACGTGGGAAAACGCCAATGCTGCCCTAATCTATCCTGATGGCAAAGTGAAAACCGGCAGTACCGCAGTAACAGAGGCAATAAAGGAGCTCTTGGGTATCGATAGGAATCAATTTACCCAGATTGCAATGATTGCCCAAGGTGATTTTTTAAAACTGCTCCTGGCCAATACAGAGGAACGGGGCAAAATATTTCGTACTGTCTTTAATACCGATCTTTACCGACAATTCCAAATGGAATTAAAAAGACAGGCAAACAATCTGAAAGGACAGTACGAAGACCTGCATAAAAGTATATTGCAATATGTAGGTGAAGTTTCTTGCCCGAAAGATAATGTAGTGTATTTAGAACTGGAAAAACTAAAGGTTGAAAATAACATTCATCTATTGGATCAATTCATGGCTTCTCTTATTACTCTTATCGAAGAGGATACAAAATTGCAAGAAAGGGAGAAAAAAACAGGAAAGAAATTACAAGATGAATTAATTGAATTAAACAAAGAAATGGCAAGGGTGACTTCCAATAACGAGAGATTGGAAAAACTGGAAAGAGCAAGGGGCCACCTGAGGGATTTGGAAGAGCAAAGAGAAGAATTCAAAGAAAAGCAGAGTCAACTGGTAAAATGGGAAAATGCTCTTTATCATGTAAAACCCGTGTGGGACCAATTGGAAAGATCCAGTAAATCTATATCTGATATAGAAACGAGTATCAAAAAGCAACAGGAAGTCCTGATAAATAAAACGCGCATATTGGAAAGTCTAAAACAATCTTATCAAAGGGAGATAGAAAAAGAATCAGAGCGGGAAATCCTGACAGGAGAAATATCCACCGCTTCAGAGGAATTACCCACTTACGACCAATTGGAGACCTTGCAAAGCGAGGCTTTTGGGATAAAAAAAGAGATCCGTAAGAAAACAGGAGAATTTGATACGGCGAAGGCCCGAAAAAATATTCTAATGGACCGGGAAGAACGATTGAAAAGAGAGATGGATTCTCTTAAGGATCTGGATGTTAAATCAGAACGGATAAAAAAACAGCTTGCTGATGTTTCCAATCGAAAAGAAAAGTTGGACCAATTGGGTACTGACCTGGAAGAGATGAAAAAAGACAAGATAAAGCTGGATTCTGTAAAGAAAGAATATTTAAAGGCACAGGATGATAGTGTCTCCAAATCGGCCATATATGAAAGACTGGAACAAGCTTTCTTTGATGAGCAGGCAGGTGTACTGGCAAGTAAAATGTCTCCAGATAGTCCTTGCCCTGTATGCGGTTCCACAATTCATCCCTCTCCTGCGAAAATAAATAGAGAAGCACCTACCGAAGGAGAACTGAAGAAGGCAAAAAAGAACGCAGCGGATGCAAGAGATAAGATGCAAAAGTTCAGCGAGGAAGCAGGTATTTTGAAAGCCGGAGTAGAAGCCGGGGAAGGATCCATTCTAAAGTCAGCTATACCACTCCTGGGGGGAATCTCCCTTTCGGAGCTTCCTGCTCTATTGGAAGGGGAAATGAAAAATGTGGAAACACACCTGGAACAGGGGACAAGAGAGGAAAATCGAATCCGGGAAGAGATAAAGCGAAGGACAGAATGTGAAAAAGAGTTTGCAAGAATAGAAAAGGCTCTGGCAGAATTGATAATTGAAATTGCAGGACTGGAAACAGAAATCGGCGAGCTGAAGGTTGTCGAAAGCGGAGTCACTGCTAAAATGGAAACCATCGGAAACAAGCTAAAATATAAAACCAAAGAGGGAGCCCTTAAGGACATTCAGACCAAAAAACAAAATCTAAAGCAATTAAAAGAGGCTTTGTCTGCTTCCGAAAAAGCATACAACGAATGTAAGGGAAAGGTGGAAAAGGCAAAAGTAATAATAGGGGAACTTACAGAAAGGTTGGTTGGTGCAAAAAAAGACTTGGCTCAAATGGATGAAACCTTCAAGCGGGTTTTGAAAGAACGGGGATTTCTTGATCAGGAGCAATATAAAAGCGTCTTAGTGACGGAGGCGGATATTAAACAGCTTAAAAATCAGGTGCAAAATTACTTTGATCAGGTCAGGACCTTAAAAACGGAAATATCCACATTGGAAGAAGAGACAAAAGAGGTTGCGTTTATCGATATCAAGGGCTTTGAGGAAAAGCAAAATGAGTTGAAGGAAAAAAAGAAGTATTCAGAGGAACGGCATCGTATCCTATTTAGCAGATTGGAAACCAATAAGGGGGTACTTAATAAAATTCAATCAAAGCAAAAGGAAATGAGCAGGATCGAAAAAGAATATTTATGTATGCGGAATTTATCTGATACAGCAAACGGTGATTTAAGTGGCAAACAAAAGCTAGCTTTTGAGCAGTATGTTCAGACCAGCTATTTTAACCGGATCATTAATGCAGCAAACCGACGGTTTTCGTATATGACAGGTAATCGGTTCATGTTGATGCGAAAAGAGGAAGGGGATAACCTAAGGAGCCAAACGGGATTGGAGCTTGATGTAATGGATTATTATACGGGAAAGAGCCGTAGTGTCAAAACTCTTTCCGGAGGGGAATCTTTCAAAGCCGCCCTGGCCATGGCTTTGGGACTATCTGATGTGATTCAACAATACGCAGGGGGCATTCAATTGGATACCATGTTTGTAGATGAAGGCTTCGGTGCATTGGACTCAGACTCTCTTGAACAGTCGATTGAAATCCTCAATTCTCTTGCTACAG
Source organism: Eubacteriales bacterium (assembly GCA_028680875.1). Taxonomy (GTDB): domain Bacteria; phylum Bacillota; class Clostridia; order Peptostreptococcales; family Anaerovoracaceae; genus JAQUJQ01. Next base: position 297 of record JAQUJQ010000026.1, on the reverse strand, counting down.
GGAACCGACTGGTGGGGATTATTTCCCATGTTAATCAGTTAAGAGAGCGTATTGATAAGAAGATTATAGTAAAAAAAGGTGTAACAGGAAGCAGTCTGTGTTTAAAAATAAATTGATTAATAAACCCTTGCATTTCAAATTGCATATGTTATAATATTAACAAAGAAAAGTATCGTTCTGAGTACATGAGGGTTCGTCCCGAATGAGATGGCGAGAGAATAGTGTCATATTGTTATGCTATCCTTATGCCTTCTCGCATAAGGTTTTTTTTATGGATTATATGAAAAGCATAAAACT
>JAQUJQ010000001.1 GCA_028680875.1 Eubacteriales bacterium | reverse complement strand
GCCTGCCCGCTAACGGAGTTGAACGAATCGGTAATCACATCACCTGTGGATGTGTTCCTTACAGATACAGTAACCGTCCCTACATCTTCAAGACAATTTACCCTCAATAATGATAAATCCACGATGTCCTTAATCATTGTAATTTGGGATAAAAATGAAGGATTACCAAGATTGAAACCACAAGTGAATCTGCAAGCAGTTATTGGAGTGGCTTAAATAATAGAGAAGGCTATCCTATGGATGCATTATTCAGTGTAAAATACAAAGGACTGAGCGAAAAAGGTGCTCCTATTGCAATCAGGGCCGATGGCAGCGAGACCTTGAAATATAGCGAACTGAACAAAGACGACCTTGTATATTCGGGAACATACAATCCACCATACAATGCTTCTTTAACCAACTCACTGTCCTACAAGGGATTTGCCTTAATCATTGTAATTTGGGATAAAAATGAAGGGTCAATACGTGACAGAGCATGATGGTACTTGCCTCACAATATCCAATCACCAATGCAAAAATAAATAATGGAGATGATAAATCAAGAGGAGGTTTATGGTATTTGGGTGGTAATGCTCCGAAATAGCCAACTTGTAAGGATTTCTTACAAGTTCGCCAAGAAGGTTCTTGTCTGGTAATAAGCAATGTACATTATAATTTGAACATGATTAGAACATTAGGCTATCTATTGGAAAATCGAACTCACAAGTAATTCTTATAAGTTCAAACTGAGGTGCTCGTCAAGTCCTTAATCATTGTAATTTGGGATGAAAATGAAGGACAGCAGCCACGTCCGAAAAAGAGGTAATTATACGCAATCAGGTATTATGAAATGGTGGCAGGAAGCGTTAATGTGGACAGGTATTGCCGGCCTTATCCTCGCTGTACTGATGATTGCATGGAGGATGTTAAAAAGAGGATGACTGACAAACAGCCATCCTCCTGCCAAATTATTGTTGAGCGTTAATCAAACAAAATTCACTTGGCTTAATTCTTTGCTGAACGAATGGATTGATTGTTCAATCTTCAATACCGTTTTGGCGCTCGGCTTGCGATGACCTGTTACATAATGGCTCAACTGACCCTGATTTATCCCTGTCAATCTTTCCAATCCGGCCAATGTGAGAACTCCCGAATAATATTCCAAAAATGAAGCCATATCGTATTTAAAATGGAATTCAATGTCCGGAAATTCCCTATTTAGTTCATTATAATGATTTTTCAATTCATCTCTACTCTCATAAAAATCCCGAATAGCTTCTTTTACACTCTTTCCCTGTCCCAACAGAGAGAAAGGGACAACTGATGCTTCTTCTGAATCAAAGTGAATATCATAAGACCCATCTGTTCCTCTTTCGATAATTGCTTTAATAATCATATTTACTCCTTTTTCAGGGGTTAGAGTTTAACCCCTGATATTTTACTGATTGATAATCTTGTTCCATTTTTAACCTCTTCGCTCTTGTGATAACTGGTCTGGAACTCATTACCGGTTATAGGGCTGTACCACCATGGATGATTTTTTTTCATTACGTACCAAATAGCAACCTGTCTTGTCCTGAAAATAGTTGACTCGCAAAGAGCATCTCTCTCATTTTTGGCTTAAAATGAGGGAGATGATAGTTTCAAACCGGCCTGATTATTTTTTGACGGCTTTGGGCTCTGGAGGCTCTTCCATAAAGAGTTTGCCGTTGACAAGCTCAATACTTTTTTCCACAAATTGGTATGATTTTGTCCCGGGTTTTGCTTTTGAGAGGAAACGTTTGTAATAATCGATGGCAGATTTGTAATCCTTGAGCTGTTTGTAACAGTAACCTATTGTAGATAAGTTAGTTATAGAAGTGTTGTCGTATTGATAACCAAGTTTGTAGTATGTAATGGCATCTTTGTACTGGCGACTGCCGAAATAAGCCACGGCATATCCGGTGTAAATCTTGCTTACCATCAAACTGTCCGGTTGAAGCATGGATAGCGCTTTGTCGTACAGTCTTTTGGCCTCTTCGTCAAATTTGTATTTCTGCCACCCTTTGGAGTATGCAAGATGATAGATTACATTGACGTTTAACGAATCTATCAGGTATGCTTTCTCAAATTCTTTTTCGGCTTTAAACATATTGTTCATCAGGAAGTTGTTCATCCCGAGATAATAATAGGTCATGAAAGAGTCTCCGTCAAGCTCCAATTGCTTAGTAAATACTTCATGTGACAGTGGATAGTTCCCCTTCAAATGAAGTGCAAGACCATATATCGGATTGATTATAAGATTTGTAGAGTCTTGCTCCAAATATTGTTGTGTCAGATTGATGACAGTGTCGTATTGTTTGTCCAATAGAAGCAGGTTGGAAAGTTTACTGATTACCTTGTCATTGAAAGGGGTGAGTGACAGTAATTTATAGTAATAGACCACTGCTGAATCCGGTTGGTCGGCGAGATTATAGCTGTTTGCAACTATTGATACAATGGCCGGAATCGAATCCTTTGCAATTATTTCTTTTCCGATGTCTATGGCTTCGTTGTAGTTATCCATCTTGTAGAGCAGACCGCATTTCTGAATCTGGTAGTACAGATTGTCAGGATTGGTGATGCTCAACAGGGAATAGCAGGAGACTGCATCCTCAAGATTACCGTTAAGTGTATGACACTCTGCGAGTTCGTTCAACAACTCGTTGTCAGGTGCCGGACCCATTAAGGAAGATATGGTTGTGATGGCATCATTGTATTTGTAGAGCTTTTTCAGACATTTTACCTTTTGGAGGCTGAGTGAGCGGACTTTGGCCGAATCGAGAGTGGGATTATCGGACAGAAGGGTGTCAATAATGGCTACAGCCTTTTGAAAGTTGTAGCCATTGATTGCAGATTCAAGTTCCTGACCATACAAAGATACGGTTACGCAGGAGAGAACGGACAGGATAGATAGTAGTTTTTCAGTCTGTTATAGTTGGAATATGACAGGAAAGACGTATGTGACTTTTACTACTTTGCCTTTGTGTTTACCCGGGGTCCATTTTGGAGAACTTTTGGTAACTCTTATGGCTTCGTCATTGAGAGCTTTGCTTCTGGTGCCCCTGAGAAGCTGGACGTCTATGACAGAGCCGTCAACGTCAACTGTGAATTGCAATGTCACTCTGCCTGCTTGTTTGGCTTCTTTGGCCTCTTTGGGATACTTCAACTGAGTGCTCACCCATTTTGAGAATTCATTTGCGTTTCCACCCATAAAGCTTGGCTTATCTTCCACCAGGGCAAATGGAATTACCTCATCTTTATTGTCTTGTTGTTGTGCATATCCTGCAGATGCAATCAAAAGCAGGAGCGTTACTAATAAAATCTTGTGTTTCATGGTACGATTATTTGAATATTTTGTAATTATTATAAGACTGCTTGTCCGGCGCCTTGGTCTGCAGTATCTTATTCTTTATTTTAGCTTTTACGGCTCTGACATTATTGTCGGTAATATTCAGGATCAGAGCTATTTCCTGTGTCTTGAACTGTTGTTCGTAGAGGACAAATATGGTCTTTTCAAGGTTTGTGAGTGACGGGAAGTCGTTTATGAACGGATATTTTGTCTGAAATTCCTTGTCATTGACGATAACCGAGAGATTCTGTTTCTGTGTCGTTTTTACCTGGTCGATGGCCTCCTGAAATTCGTCAAACAACTCTTCGGAGAGTCTCAGGCTTTTGTTCGAGAGGGTATTTACTTTGTCTGTAAACTTTGGAAGCATCTCGGCAGAGTGCTTGAGCAGCTGATTTTGCAATGATGTGTTGTCAAGTTCACGTTTTCTTTTCCTCAATATATAGAAGGTATATATGCAGGCCATGACGACAACTATTGATACGGCGATTATTGCAATAATCAGGATGGTCTTTTCTCTTTCGAGTTCCGACAACTTTATTATGCTTGCCGGCAGGTCGTAATACTCACCATTATATAGATACCTGCCTAAAGAGTCTTGTTCCGGCAGGAGTGTCCCGTTTACAGCGGAAAGAATTTGATTGAATGCCATGATAGTTGTTCTTTTTGTCCTTGCAAAAATATAAACAAATATCAAGAAAATACACTTCTGTGACGGCATCGGATGCAAGTTGCGCCTGTTGCGTACTAAAATATCTGATATATAGCCCATTAAATCGAAACGCTCTGCCCCGCGCAATAATTTCTTTATCATGGAGTGGAATGATAAAAGGGTGATTTGTGGTAGTGTGATGTTCAATAAACTGCATAAAAACGTTACTTTTGCACTATTAATCTTATTTATATGAATCCGAGATTGATTTATCCGAGAAAAGGAGACAATGGAACTGAGAGCGGCTATCTGAAGAATATCGACGAATGGGGTTTTGACGGCATGAAAGATACGTCAAAAGCATGGGAATTACTCAGGCAATATTGACGCAATAATGTAATCAGGTTTCGATTTTTAGTAATAATGAAAGCAGATGCAGAAGTTCTTCCGAAGTTGTGGAACAGCAATTACCTGAAGGTGTGGATTGCCAATTTCATGATGTATTTTGCGTTTTATCTGATAGCCCCTCTCCTGCCGCTATTTTTGAGGGATACATTCGGGTCAGACAAGGCTATGATAGGGATAGTGCTAAGCGGTTATACTGTCACTGCCCTGATAATCAGATTGTTCAGCGGATATATTGTAGATAGTTACCCTCGAAAAAAGGTCCTTCTGATATGTTATGCCGCATTTGCTTTGTTCTTTGCAGGATATTACATAACGGCTTCTCTTGCCCTGTTTGCTCTTATCAGAACTCTGCATGGAGCCCCTTTCGGAGCCACAACCGTTGCGGCAAGCACTATGGCAATTGATGTGCTGCATTCGCAGAGGCGTGCAGAAGGAATTGGTTATTACGGACTTAGCAATAATATTGCGATGGCGGTCGGTCCTTCTATAGGTCTTATTTTGCACGAAGTGGTGGGAAGCTACGACATATTGTTCTCTATTTCACTGATTTTCGGTCTTGTAGGTCTTGTTATCAATTCTACCTTAAAATGTCAGGAGAGAGATATAGTTCCTAACAAGCAGAAGCTGTCCCTCGACAGATTTATTCTCCTAAAAGGCTGGAGTCAAGGCGTATGCATTGCCGCAGTTGCATTTTCATTTGGAGTATTGTCAACTTACGTCGCCATTTACAGTCAGGAAGTGCTTAATATGAAGGCAGGCTCAGGCACATTTTTTCTCCTTTTAGCTCTCGGCCTGATTATTTCAAGGCTTATAGGAGGTAAATCATTGAGAAAGGGCTTGATAGCTAAAAATGCTTCGGTCGGGATAGTTGTGTCGCTGTTCGGGTATCTGCTATTTGTGGCCGTGCCGAATGAATACGGCTATTATGCCGCCGCTTTTATCATCGGTCTCGGAAATGGCCACATGTATCCTGCCATGCAGTCTATGTTTTTGAATATTGCCCCGAATGAACAGCGCGGTACGGCCAATTCTACTATTCTCACTTCATGGGATTTGGGGGTTGGAATCGGGATTATCGGAGGAGGTGCTGTTGCTGAAAATATCGGAGGGTATTCGTCCGCCTTTTGGCTTGCTTTCATCGTCAACCTGCTCGGAGTAATATTTTTCTTTGCGTATGCCCGCAAATCATTTCTGAAAAACAAATTGCGGTAAATCTTGCGCAAAGGCAGCAAAATCGTCTCGAATGTATATCTTTGTGAATAGAATAATAAATAAAGGTATTGTATTATGGCTTTTGACTACAAGAAAGAGTATAAAGAATTTTATCTCCCCGGCAGTAAACCACAGATAATCACCATTCCTTCAATGAATTATATCGCTGTTCGCGGATCCGGCAACCCAAACGATGAAGACGGAGCCTACAAACACTCCATCGGAATGTTGTACGCAGTCGCTTTTACCATCAAGATGAGTAAGAAGGGAGACCATCGCATTGATGGCTATTTTGATTATGTGGTTCCTCCTCTTGAAGGATTCTGGTGGCAGGCTGGAGTCGATGGTTTCGATTATGGCAGCAAAGAGAAATTTTGCTGGACAAGTGTCATACGTCTCCCCGATTTTGTTACAAGGAAAGATTTTGACTGGGCTGTGGCCGAAGCAACCGCAAAGAAGAAACAGGATTTAGGCAAAGTGGAATTTCTGACTGTTAATGAAGGGCTTTGTGTCCAATGTATGCATATCGGCCCTTTCGACGATGAGCCTGCAACCGTGGCACTGATGGACGAATATATTGCAAATCAAGGATATAGAAATGATTTTTCAGAGGAGAGACTTCATCATGAAATCTATATGTCGGATGCCCGCAAAGTGGCTCCGGAAAAGTGGAAGACCGTTATACGGCACCCTATATCCCCTATTTCTCAATCCTTTAACCTATAAAAAGAAAATCCTGCGAAGAGACGGATGCCTCTTAAAAAATCTTTCTGAAAATTGGAAACATTCATCAGATAATCTGCTTTAAAAACAAGTCTTACCTTATCCGTGATGGCATATTCCATCCCAACAAACGGTGTGACAGCCATAAATGAATATTTGCGGTAGGAGAGATTACTCTCCACAATATAATCATCTCCGTAGTTGGAATTGAGAGTCAGATTTTTAAAAGAACCTCCACCTATGCAAATCCCGATAAACGGAGCGATTTTGTCAAGTTGCCATATCCGGTCGGCAAGGATTCCACCCCAACCGACAGAAGCAAAACTGCCATTATTGTCATATGATAAAGTTGAGACGTAACCCTCTGAACCAAGCCTGAAATGGTCGGAAAGATGGATTTTGATGCTCCCTCCTATTCCAAACGGAGTGCCGTGCATATTGTGTCTTGAAACGAGATCACCTGTCGAATTGATTAGTGAATAGCTCTCACTCGATACATATCCGGAGTGTATCATCATCCCTCCCGAAAATCCTCTGTATTTTAATTTCTGCCCACTTGAAGTTATTGAACATACTGTAAAAAACATGATTAAAAAAAGCGTTTTTAAATGTTTCATCTAATAATAAACGTTTATACACGGCAAAAGTAAGCTATTTTTAGAAAAAACCGGATAATTAGGTATTCTAATGTATATTTGCGTACAAATACACATAAATCATGAACAATTCTCATTATACAGTCATAGACCTTGACGATTACTACAGAAAAGGACCTTACAAACGATTTACAGAGATAGCAAAATGCTCTGTATCAATTACTCACAAAATAGATGTAACTCCATTGATAGAATATTCCAAGCGGACAGGCACAAAATTTTATATAAATTTCCTCTATTTGCTTGCTAAAGTCATGAACTCGAGAGATGATTACAAAATGGCATATCTTTGGCGGGAAGATAAGCTTGTACTTTTTGATCAAATTAATCCGTGTCAATACGTATTTCACAATGACACAGAGACTTGTACCCCTGTATATACAATATACTATCCGGAATACAGCCATTTTTACGAAGACTGTGTAAAAGATATTGACGATGCCAAGGCTACCCGCCAATACGGCTTTGACATGATTAACCACCCAAATTGGTTTGATGCATCGTATATTTCATGGATTTCTTATGATTCTTTAAATATAGAGCTGCCTGACGGGCATCTGTATTTTCAGCCTATTGTCAATTGGGGTAAATACAGGCAGGAAGGAGATAGATATTTGATGCCGGTGAGTGTCAGAATGAACCATGCAGTAGCTGATGGCTACCTTATTTCAAAGGTATTTTTATTGCTTGAAGCTGAAATTTTACAGTTTGCAAAATCATAAAAATCATGATATACGTCAGTAAGCCATATAGTACACCTCCCCTTACATTCAAAACTCCTCTTCAAGAAAAAGTGTATCGGACACTTGATTTGCTGGGGATTGATTATGTCAGAGTTGACACCGACCCTGCTATCACGATGGAGGATTGCGATACAATCGACTCATTTTTAGGCACTAAAATGGTAAAGACACTCCTTGTGTGCAACCGGCAGCAGACCTCATTCTATCTATTTGTCACATGCGGGCATAAGCCGTTCAGTACCAAAGATTTCGGACATTCTCTCGGAATATCGCGAGTATCCTTTGCTTCAGAACAGCAGATGACCGACCTCCTCGGAACCGAAAGAGGTGCGGCAACTATTTTTAGCGCTCTTCTACAAAGTTCTGAAAATGTGAGGATTATAATTGATAACGAGGTTCTTTCCGAAGAATTTTACGGCTGTAGCGATAGCACCACCACAGGTTATATGAAAGTTCGCACGGAGTGTATTATCAATGAATTTCAGAGATATACGGGGCGAACATTCCGAGTAGTGGAGTTGGTGCCGTCAGAATGATGCCTTGTTGTTATCTTATGCCGGTAATGATACAGGAATCAATCTTTTTTTAGTGAGTTTCTGTATGCTGTTGATCATTGTATGCTCTTCTTGAGAGCAGAATGTGTATGCAACTCCGCCATTGCCGGCTCTTCCGGTTCGACCTATGCGGTGGACGTATGTTTCCGCCACGTCGGGCATATCGTAGTTTATCACGACACCAAGATTCTGTATATCAATACCTCTGGCGGCTATGTCTGTTGCAACGATTATGCGGCACTTTCCGCTTTTGAAATTCTGTAATGCAGTCTGACGTGCATTTTGAGATTTATTGCCGTGGATGGCCTCGCATCTGATATTACGACTGTTAAGTGTTTTGGCAATCCTGTCGGCTCCATGTTTTGTACGCGAAAAGATGAGGGCCGTCTTATTGGTCTGTTCTCTTAAAAGTGTTATCAGAAGTGAGATTTTCTGCGGTTTCTCAACAAAAAATACGTTTTGCCTGATTACATCTACAACTGATGAGACAGGATTTACTTCGACTCTGACCGGTCTGCAAAGAATAGTTTTAGTGATGTTTACTATCTCATCCGGCATTGTGGCCGAGAATAGCATGGTCTGTCTGTTTTTAGGCAACATAGGTAGCAGGCGTTTGATATCGTGAATAAATCCCATGTCGAGCATACGGTCTGCCTCGTCGAGTACAAAATGGGTTATATTGTTGAGTGACAATGCTTTTTGAGACAACAAATCCAGCAGTCTTCCGGGGGTGGCGATCAATATGTCAACTCCGCTTTTCAATGTTCTGACCTGCGGATTCTGATTGACACCGCCAAATATTACAGTATGTTTCAGATTTGTATATTTTCCGTAGTCGGTAAATGTATCGTTGATCTGAATGGCGAGTTCTCGTGTCGGCGTCAGGATAAGCGCTTTAATTTCTCTTTTTGAGTTGCTTGAGTGTTGCGCATGATTTAAGTGTTCGATAATGGGTATCGCAAATGCTGCTGTCTTGCCTGTGCCTGTCTGGGCGATACCTATGATGTCCGTTCCATCCAATGCCGGCGGAATGGCCTTTGCCTGAATGGGTGTAGGTGTGATATAGTTCTTTTCTCCGAGAGCTTTCAATACGGATTCGGAAATGTGTAATTCGTTAAATGTCATAATGTTTTGTACAATCAAATTGTGTCACGTCGGAATGTTTCGTTTGGACAAACCCGCGACTGTTATTATTTAACAAGTAAGCCGATAATGAGATCTTGTTTTATTATAGAATGTCCGATTGAGAGGTCGGAAATAGTTCTGCAAAAGAAGAATTCAGTATAAACTTGATGTTTATCAGCGGCAAAGGTACATTTAATAATTTGATAATCCTAACTTTGTCTGAAAATGCAGTAACAGTGGCGAGGAAACATCTGTAGCATTCTCGTACTACGTTGCCTCGGAAGTCGTGGCTGAAGCGGGTGGAGTCTCCCCTACTGCTTCGGGATGTCTGCAAATGTCTTGAAATCGTAGCCTCCGGCTCTGATTCCGTCGATGATTTCTCCCAAGTGAAGATATGTGCGATCGGCATCTGTACGATCAGGGTAATTCATGGCATGGATAAGAAGTATAACGCCACTGAGAGTATGCTCATTATCATATTTCCAGATATTTTCGACAAGATTCTGCGCAGAACAATAATCCGGAGATTCGGGCCCCATCCAATCCATGCTTGTCTCAAGACCTTCGGTAGGATTTGCAAGATTATATCCGAGTTCACGAAGTACATCCGCCGAAAATTGATTGTAATATTCGTAAGGTGGTATCATCCAGTTGAATTGCTCTTTTGTGAGTCCGAATTGTCGGAGTTCTGCTTCCATACCTTTGATGTCGGTGCGGATTGAATCGGCTGTGACAAGGGATGAATCCCGATTTGCGTATGAACACAGTAGCAGATGGTGGTTGGAATGGGCCGACAGATAATGGCCTTCATCTATTATTCTCTGTATAGGCTCTTTATAGCGTTCAACTCTGAAACAATTGCCTGTAGGGAAAAATGAGCCTTTTACTCCACGGCTTGCAAGGGTGTCGAGCACCGGCACTATTCCGTCAAAATTTTCAAAAGCCCCATTGTCATTTGTACTAAAATGAGCTGTAAATACAAGATATACGCTCTTTTCTGATGGATTTATACGTGTAACTACACCGTATTCGTCTGTCTCATACACGGTTGAATGTTTGTGATAACAGCCGGCCAGAGCAAATGCCGCGAGTAATACTGAAAATGTAATATAGAGACGTCTCATAATGGATATATAATTAGAATTTGCCGATTTAATCATTGTTTTTAATCTCCCAAAAACCATTTCTTTTGCCGTTTTTTCTTTCTATAATACCCTTTTCGGCTAAATTGACAGTAATGGTTTTTACAGTTCTCTCAGATTTGCCTATATGTGCTGCAATTTCTTTTTGTGTAGCCTTAGGCTGTTCTCGTAAGAAGTTAAGCACGGCTATTTCTTCTAAAGTGCAACTCAAAGTGCAAATATTGCACTTTGAAAAAGAAATTTTACTTTTAAGTTCTGTGGCGTTCTGTCTTGATACAAGTATAGATCTGTTCTTCAATTCGTTGTTTTCGGATAATATCAGGTTCCTGAAAAACGCCTCAAGATAGTCTGTTGTGGCATAAATACCTTTGTTCAAATTGTTATAATTGGCTCGTACCAACGCGTTTCGGAAAAACCACGAATGATTGGCAAATGATTCGTTGCTGATATCGAAACCGAATGTGCGCAAATATTTGATGGTAAACACAGCTGTGGTTCGAGTATTACCTTCGCCAAAAGCATGTATTTGCCAAACACCAGAAATAAATCTTACTATATGTGTAATCGCATCGTTTATATTAAGGTTCTTATAACTAAAATTCTTCTCCTGAACAAAGTCGTACTCAAGAGTTTCGCGAATGGTATCAGCACTAGAGTACAACACAGTTTCTCCTTCCAGCACCCATTCTTTTTTAGTAATATTATAATCTCTTATCTTGCCAGCATACTTATAGATATCCTTGAAGAGACGACGATGAATGTTTATGTATTCCACAGGAGAAAATGTGAACGAATTCTCCGATAGAATTTCGGCAATTCGTGCCGAAACCTTATCAGCTTCTTCTGTTCGGTCTTCTGCTTCGGCTCTCACTGTCTTTGAATGGTAATACCTATCAATAAGTTGTTTAGCTTCTTCAATTGTAATATCTCCTTCAATGTGCTGACGTGCTGTCTGTATGAGATAATCAGATGTTTTTAAATCATCAACAGCCTGCAAACCTATAGCAGTTTGCCAAGCATAACCTTTTTCTTTTTTATCAGGTTCACCTTGTCTTATATAATCTTCAAAATCGTTCATACTTAATAGTTTGTCAAATAAAAAATACGTAGCGATGTAGTCCGGTCATGGAGCCAATAGAGTCCAGTCCGACTTGTTCAAGTTTATGTTTTTGCCGATTACAAATATAACGATAAAAGCGGATAGATGCAATAAAAATGTATCTTTGCAGAAACAAGTAGAAGATATTATTCATGAAAGAACAAATTGTCAAACTTGCGGGCAAGACGCATCTGCATGTATTGTGTTCCGAGATATGAGAACGCCGAGTAGGAAGCATCAGCAACCGTAAAGCGACCTCTTATATCGAAGAAAAGTTGAAAGAATATGGCTGGAAAAGTGAAAACACTTCTCTTTCAGTCATTGACTGGCAGACAAAAGGGGCAGAACTGATCTGTAACAACCAACATTTTGAAGTATTTTCGTCACATTATTCGATAGGATGTCACGCAGAAGGTTCATTAATTCCTGTCAACACTGTTTCATTACTTGAAAAAACCGATATCCGCGACAGCATTGTTCTCCTATACGGCGAAATCGCTTCTCAGCAGATAGCCCCCAAAAACTTCCCGTTCTGGAATCCTGAAGAGCACCAGCATCTGATTTCCCTATTGGAACAGGGACATCCGAAAGCCTTGATCTGCGCAACAGAACGCAATGCGGCAACAGCCGGCGGGGTCTACCCTTTTCCACTGTTTGAATACGGAAACTTCGATATTCCTTCTGTCTATATGAAAGATACAGAGGGTGAACGATTACTGCAGCACGCCGGAGAGAGCGTTACACTGATATCCATGGCTGAACGTATTCCTGAAACCGCCTATAATGTCATCGGACGACTGCCTGGTGACGACACTACGAAACGTGTTGTCATAACCGCCCACGTCGACACTAAGCCGGGAATCCCGGGCGCCATAGACAATGCTACCGGAGTCACTGTCCTTCTTCTTCTTGCAGAACTTCTTAAAGATAAACACTTAAAATATCCTATTGAACTGGTCTTTTTCAACGGAGAAGACTATTACGGAGCATCCGGACAGGTCGAATACATCAATCAGAATTCAGGGCATTTTGACGATATCCTTCTGAATATCAATATTGACGGAGCAGGCCACAAAGAAGGGCTTTCATGCTTTTCTTCTATGGAATTACCGGAAGATCTTGCCGCAATCGTCAATAAAGTAGTCAGCGATACCGCAGAACTTGTCGAAGGAGTGCCATGGTATCAAGGTGACCACAGCGTATTTCTGCAGCAAGGATGCCCTGCCATCGCCGTCAGTTCACAATGGCTCATTGAAAATATGGAATGTCAGGAATTGACCCACACACCTGACGACAACCTCGAGATTGTCAATTACGAACGCGTCGCCGAATGTGCCACAGCCATCGCCGAAATAATACGCAATATCAGCCGATAAGAAGATATATGTTATATCGATTTGCAGATGTTCAGGCCCGGCTTAATCAGATTTGTTTTTTGAAAATAATTTTGTCCTTTACGATGCAAAAGATAATATACGCTCTTTCGCTAGTCCTCATTGCTCGTGGCGTCCTGCTTCGCAGAACTTCTCGCTGCTTGCGGAATCGCTCGGAGAGCGTATATTATCTTTTGCATCTCGGCAAATGCGTGAATCATAGCATTGTCGGCCAATATCACTTGACGAGCACCCTCAGTTTGAACTTATAAGAATTACTTGTGAGTTCGATTTTCAATAGATAGCCTAATGTTCTAATCATGTTCAAATTATAATGTACATTGCTTATTACCAGACAAGAACCCTCTTGGCAAACTTGTAAGAAATCCTTACAAGTTGGCTATTTCGGAGCATACCCACCCAGATACCATAAACCTCCTCTTGATTTATCATCTCCATTATTTATTTTTGCATTGGTGATTGGATAACTGAGATGGTAATTGTGGAGTCAGTACCCTCATGCGTATCTCCTCCACATTGGGGCTCACCGTGCAACTCGTATAGTTTGCTATTTGAACCGTCGACAAAGAGTCGACAATTCAAACCCTCCTTCACAATAAGCACATATCTTCATTTGCTTTAAAATTTGTATCTTTGATATATCGCAGACACCGACAATTGAAGAAGTAATATCGCGCTTACAGTTGTGATTTGCTTTAAAATTTGTATCTTTGATATATCGCAGACACCTGTCTAAAGATGAATGCAACATCCGCGGAGTTGTGATTTGCTTTAAAATTTGTATCTTTGATATATCGCAGACACCAAAGATTCGTAGTTACTCTGCCGTTATGGTGTTGTGATTTGCTTTAAAATTTGTATCTTTGATATATCGCAGACACCAGATAGATTTCACTGATAGAAACAAGTTCAGTTGTGATTTGCTTTAAAATTTGTATCTTTGATATATCGCAGACACCTTTTTATTCTGTTGTCCATTCCATATTACTGTTGTGATTTGCTTTAAGAATCACATACCACATTTTCACAGAAAACAAGAACAAGCAAAAACTAATAATAATCTATATATTAGATAATTATAAATTTGACTACCTCCCGAAATACTCTTCTTTTTTGCTCATATTTGTTCTTTTTTGCATAAAACCGTTTCTCAAACCGTTTCTTTTTTGTATCTTTGTTTCAAAGAAACGGATATGAAAACAACAGTCAAACTGCGAGTTAAGAAGCTCGCCGACGGAAACGGAAGTTATTATCTCGACTGGTTTCAGAATGGGAAACGCCATTATGAATACCTGAAAATCTATACCGTACTATCCGATCGCCCCACCAAGGAAGAGAGGGAAGCCAACAAGGAATCTCTGAAACTCGCCCAGCAAATCCGCAACCAGCGGGAGAACCAACTTATCGCCAGTCCGAACGGAATCACACCTGCACACAAGCGTAAACAGTCAGTTCTTGCCTACTGCGAAGCCCAGGCAACAACCAAAGTTAGTATGCAGGTTGTTGACCACCTCAAAGAATATATGCCCAATAAATCGCTCCAAATGCAGGAGGTAAAGCGGGAGTTTGTACAGGGCTTTGCCGATTATCTAGCAAGCAATCTTCACGGAAATACGGCTAACGCCTATTTTTCCAAATTCCGTTCGTTTATCAAAAGAGCCATTACCGAAAGTATTGTTGCTTCCGATACCCTGTTGGATATAGAAGCCCCCGAGAAACAAGAAACGATTGTAAGTTTCCTTACAACCGATGAAATTGCCCGGATAGCACAAAGCAGCCTCAACCCGAAAGTGAAAACCGTATTCCTGTTTTCCTGCTTTTGTGGGATGCGTTATTCCGACATTAAAAACCTCACTTGGGGAAATATCACAGAAGACTTCCGACTGAAATTCTCACAGCAAAAAACACAGACCAAAAACGGCAAGCAAACAGGCGTAACCTATTTGCCTATGAATCCCCAAGCAATCGCTTTGCTTGGCGAACGCAAAGCAGATGATTACAAGGTTTTCAGCGTTCCCACGCAACAGGCGTGTGATAAAGCACTGAAAAATATAGCCACCAAATTAGAGCTCAAAAAAACACTCCATTTCCACATTGCCCGACATTCGTTTGGCGTTATTCTCCTCGAAAGCGGCGTTGATATTTACAAGGTCAGCAAATTACTTGGGCATAAATCCGTTCAAACAACCATTAAACATTACGCAAACATTACCGATAAAGGCGCACGCGAAGCAATCGACAGTTTCCCAGAAATAAAAATATAATCCCTTTATAAACATATTTAAGTACGCATGAAGATTAAGAATCCTAAATTCAAGTAATAAATGCAACCCCAATATTGTTCAATAAAACAATTTGTTATGATGAAAATGATGGCTTGTTGGGATTGAAAATAACTTTAATCCAATAATTTACACTAAAGTTATTCTAATTTCAACAAGCAAATTCTTGAAAATTAGCATATAAAAAGGGGTTGCATTTATTACTTGAATTCGGCAATCTACACAAATCCAAAGGCGATTTTTCATCGATTCAATACAATTAAATGCAAGATTATCGCTTATTTCCAAAAGTAAAGATATTCCAACTATCAAACTCATTCTCAGGAAAACTGGGGAAAATATTTTGTTATTTTGATGAATACCATTATCTTTGCACTTGAATTTAAAAATACTCCAATGAAAGTTAACAATTAATAGTTGGTTTGGTTAAACCGACGCCGTGAGTTTGTAAATAGTTATCGGTTTAATTTGGTCTTGTTTAAGACCCCTATTAATTGTAATAAAATGAGTATTATCATTAGTGATATTTCCTATCACTATTCCAATCAACAAGCATTATTAGAACATATTAGTTTTTCTGTTTCGTCGAACAGAAAGGTGTCCATTATTGGCAATAATGGGACAGGTAAATCCACCCTGTTGAAATTGCTTGCAGGGAAACTGAAACCTTCTTTCGGAGCTATTCAATGCTCTTCTCAACCTTATTATATTCCACAACAAAACAGCATAACAAGACAAAGCATATCCGATGCTCTTGTTGTTGATGAAAAAATCAATGCTTTACATGCCATTAATAACGGCAGTAATGATTATGCGTATTATGATTTGTTGGAGGATGATTGGGATATTGAATCTCGTTGCAAGTCAGCACTTGATTATTGGGGTTTGAAGGATGTTGAATTGACATCTCCTTTAGACTCGTTAAGTGGTGGAGAAAAAAGCAAAATTTTTCTCGCAGGGTTGTTGATCCACAAACCTGATATCATTCTGCTTGATGAACCAACCAATCATTTGGATCAAATAAGTAGAGAAAAACTATACGCTTATATCTCTACCTGCAAGGCCACAATTATAGTCGTAAGCCACGACATTACCCTCCTTAATCTACTCGACACTACATACGAATTATCAGAAAAGGGAATCAAAACGTATGGTGGAAATTATTCTTTTTACAGAGAACAGAAAGTAGTTGAAGATAGAGCTTTGGAACAGCAAATCGATGCGGAACAAATAGTTCTTCGTACAGCTCGTAAAAAAGCACAGGATATTCGAGAAAGCCAGGAAAAGCGGTCATCACAGGGAGAACGAAATAAGCAGAAAGGCGGTGAACCTCGAATATTACTGCATGCTCGTGGTGCTTTGGCCGAGAATAGTTCGGCAAAACTAAAGGAAAAACAAGCTTCTGCCATAAGCGACAGTCAACAAAGACTCGCCGATTTACGACAGAGACAGCAAATAAACAACAAAATTAAAATTGATTTTGACAATGCACAATTACATAATGGAAAATTATTGGTTGAAGTCGTAAATGCAAATTTCGGATATATTGATACAAAACTGATTTGGAAAACTCCACTGAATATTGAAGTACGAAGCGGAGAACGGATTCACATCATAGGCGATAACGGAGTAGGAAAAACAACTCTGATAAGATTGCTTATTGGTGAACTAAACCCATTAAAAGGAGAAATTAGAAAAGCAGATTTTTCATACATATATCTTGACCAACAATATGTCCAAGTAGATAAAAACGTTACGGTTCTTGAATTAGCACATGAGTATAATTCCAATAATCTGCAAGAACATGAAATCCGATTAAGATTAAACAGAGCCTTATTTCCAAAAGAAGCATGGGGTAAAAATTGCCAAACGCTAAGCGGAGGAGAACGAATGAGGCTTTACTTATGTTGTCTAATGATTTCCAACCATATTCCTGATATGTTTGTTCTTGACGAGCCAACTAACAATCTTGATATATCAAGTCTTTCCATTCTCATTAGTACTATTAAAAATTATCAAGGAACAGTTCTTGTTATTTCCCATGACAAACATTTTATCAGTGAAATTGGAATAACAAAAAATATATCGTTAGAAATTAGGAACGATTCAATTTAGTAATGTATGAAACGGTTCCTGAATACAAAGTTATTTGACCTGCTTTCTTGTTCTGTTAAAGAGCGCGAAAGCGTTTACTACACTGAATTATCGAATGCTTATGATGATTTTGTTTATCAATTACTCGATTTCTGTCATGAAGAACAGGATATAATTCTCTTATATTTTACCATAAACTATACAGTGACAGAATTAAAGAGCCTCAATATGCAACTAGAAATAAAATCTGATAGTAGAACAACCGATTTACACATCTTTTTTATGAAAATTCTGGATATTTTGGAGTCAACATATCGAATTGTAAGATTTCGGTTGGAAAATCCTGATATTTTTTTTAAAAATCAAGAAAATGAATTTGTCTCAAATGTTTATTTGGCAGAGGATGTTGATTTTATTGATATAATGGAAATAATATGCGGATTATTTTATTCACATTCTGTAAGAAACAGAGCAGGCCATGCTGTTAACTTTTCCGACTTGACGCGAGTATTTGAGAAAGGTTTGAATTTTCAGTTTGCTGATATTTATAAAAAACGAGATGATGTATTCAAACGAAAGACAACTAAACTTACAGAATTTTTAAACGAACTGATTGTCGCAATAAAAATTGAGAGTAAAAATAGAGGTTATAGATAAATCTGAAGCATTTTAATTAATACGTCGATTATTAATTAGATAAATAGATATTGTGTGAATTTCAATATTACTTCTGTAACAGGAGAATCAAAAAATGCAATGTAAATATCTCTGAATTATAATTTGTTGCAATTTATTTATCGGGGAATAGTACACCTATTCCCCTTATTTTTTTGCTCCATTCTGTTGAACTTTGCCCTGTCAATGCATTAATCAGTATTAATCTTTGAAAGAAGCAGTATGTATATCAATAATGAAGACTTTGAAAAATGGATGGAACGACTTTCTGATATTTTAATAGATATAGGGAAAGATCTTAAAATACTTGTAACATTCAATAATGTTATAGATAATCCAGAAAAGAGTAAGGCAAAACGTACTCAAAAAGTAACTACTGATGTTTTAATGCTGATTTTGCAAAAAGCGGGCATTTCTACGATGTCAGACGATAAAGCGAAAATAGCCCGTTTAATTGGCTATTTGACTGATTTTTCCGAAGAAAAAATCCGCCAACGCCTCTCGAATCCAGACGAATTAACCTCATACC
Organism: Eubacteriales bacterium; assembly: GCA_028680875.1. GTDB lineage: Bacteria > Bacillota > Clostridia > Peptostreptococcales > Anaerovoracaceae > JAQUJQ01. Next base: position 30,531 of record JAQUJQ010000001.1, on the reverse strand, counting down.
ACAAAGATGAAGTGGAAAACATTAACAAGATATTTAATGAGCTAAATATAAACATATCTGTATCATACAATAATAAAAGATAATTTATAACCGGTTACAGTAACCCGTTACACTGTTGTTTTGACTATTCTTTTGTAGCTGCAATCCCCACAATGGGAGTTGCGGCTTTTCTTTTGAAAGTCGCCACAATCGAGAAGCATAAAATCAAGGCGAATTTTTAAAACTATGCAAGAGAATATTTTGAACAAACTCACATCAATCGAACGCCGATTGATGGAACAGAACCTTCTCCAAAAAGAAATCTTCACTTTTGCTGAAGCCTGCTTGTATCTCGATTTAAGCAGCAGTCATTTGTATAAGCTAACAAGTAGTAATACAATTCCGTGCTATTGCCCGCAAGGGAAGAAACTCTATTTCCGCCGCTCTGAACTGAATTTATGGTTAACCCGCAATCGCTCCGCTTCCGTTGTTGATGTGGAGCAAAAAGCAGCCGACTACATTAGCGGTAAAGGAAGGAGGGCAAAGCGATGAAAAAGTCAAAACATAGCGTCCTGTTTTTGCGAGAAATGGCGGAAAATCCACAAAATGGATTTGAAAAGGCATTATCTCAACTGCCTTGTATGCGAATGCTCAAAAGTAGCTCTCCCTTGGAAGGGGTTGGGGATACTCCCCTTTCTGATTGGCTCGACAATCAGGATGTGATGCAAATTCTGCATATCAGCCCACGTACATTGCAAACTTTGCGCTCAAACGGCACATTGCCATTTTCACGTCTTGGCAATAAACTATTCTATCGCCGTCAGGACATTATAAAAATCCTATCCGACAACTATACAATGCGTAAAATTCGGAATTATGGGAGAGATAAATAAACAGGCGATATTATCCAAAACGCACTATGGTATTGGAATCTATGCCCATATTTTGGAATTGTATTATCCGGGTCAAACAGTCCTCTCCCTTTCGGGAAGGACTTGTTCACCTGCAAAAAACCCATTAAATGCCGACAAGCCGACATTGAATATCTTCATTGAGAAAGAGAATATATTGGGCAATGCTTGGGATAAAGAACTCGCTCGGCATTTGGATAGCGAAAACGCTATTCCTGCCGGTGATGCGTTCGACTTTGCTGAACTTCATTACAAACAGTCAGGAACTGAGTTGCTGCAAACGCTAAATAAAGAAATGAACCTGCATATTGGTGAGAAATTCAATTTTTACAAAAACCGAATTTCGAATACTGAAATTCAAAATCAGAATAATCACAACAATCAAACAAATCACAGTTCAGACATTGTGGTGAGGCATTTTTCATTCTTCAAAGCTCCCGTTCGGAATACCATTCCTCACAAGTCCATTTCCTTGCTTGACGCCTACAATTACATTGTCGGCGATTATGCAAAACAACGAACTGAAAAACTGAGAAGCATAAAAGACCCTAAGCAAGCCCGGCAATTCAAAGCCTCAACTTTCGATTACTGTACTTTTTCAGGAATGTTTCAAACCAGGAACGATAAAGCACTCATAAGCCATTCTGGATTATTGTGTATTGATTTTGACCATTTGCAAAACGTTGATCTGCTTCGCAAGCAACTTTTGCAGGATGAATACTTTGACACGCAAATGCTTTTCGTTAGTCCTTCCGGCGATGGGCTTAAATGGATAATCCCAATTGATACCAAACGAACAACACACAGCAACTATTTTGCTGCGGTTGCAAACTACATTCTACAAACCTACGGTGTTGAAGTCGATAAATCAGGGCGGGACATATCCCGCGCCTGCTTTTTGCCACACGATCCACAGGCATTTATCAACCCTGTTTATTTGAAATAAATATGAGCAAGAAAACATTCAACCCAGCCAATTGGCAACCGGTAGAACCTGCAAAACAAATTTCATTGCCAGCTCAAAGCCTCCCCTTCGGGGAGGTTGGAGGGGCTTCTGATTTAGAGTTGGTTGTAACCCGTATCGAATCCGCTTCCATAGATATCGCCCCAAATTATGCCGATTGGCGAGACCTGGGCTTTGCCCTCGCAGATGCTTTGGGCGAAAGCGGTCGTAATTACTACCACCGCCTAAGCCGATTTTATCCGTCTTATTCGCAAAGCGAAACCGACAAACAATATTCCGCTTGCCTCGCTTCGCACGGCCACGGCGTTACAATCAAAACCCTTTACCACCTTGCTAAGTCTGCAGGAATAGACATTGCAATTAAAGCTCAAACTAATTCGATAGCTTCCCCAAAGGGAAATCATAATAATCAAGACAATCAAAAAAATCACAGTTTAGACGACAATTCTCCAATTCCCCAAAATGGGGAAATGGAGGAAATGGGGAATCAGGAAAAGCAGTTGCCAGCTTTCCCAAAAGAAATATTTGAATCATTGCCAGGATTACTCCAGACAATTACGTCAAATGCCGATTCTCCCGAAGATGCCGATTTACTTTTATTGGGTTCATTGACTGTTTTCAGTGCATGTATGCCCAATGTGTATGGAGTGTATGGTCAGCATGAAGTATTTCCAAACCTATTCCTTTTTGTTACAGCCAAAGCCTCAGCGGGCAAAGGCCGGCTTTCCCTTTGCCGTCGTCTGGTAGAACCCATTCACCAAATGATGCGCCAGCAATGTAAGGCAGAGCAGGAAGAATACAAATTGAAACTCACACAATACAACGCCAGCAGCGATAAAGCACACGAAGAAAAACCCGAAGAACCACCACTCAGAACGTTGATTATTCCGGCGAATAACAGTGCAACAGGATTGTTTCAATTACTCAAAGAGAATAACGAAAAAGGACTAATTTTTGAAACCGAAGGAGATACTCTTGCACAGACGTTTAAGTCCGAACACGGAAATTATTCCGATGGTTTCCGCAAAGCGTTTCACCACGAAACAATTTCCTATAACCGTCGCAAAGACCGGGAATTTGTTGAACTGGCAAGCCCTCAATTGTCAGCTCTTTTGTCTGGTACGCCCAAGCAGGTATCTTCATTGATTCCGAACGCCGAAAACGGATTGTTCAGCCGTTTCATGTTCTACTTTATGAACCTTCGCCCGATATGGAAAGATGTGTTTGCAGGAGATGATGAGCAGCCGCTTGAACACAAATTTGATGTTTACGGAAAGGAGTTTCTGGGTTTCAATCTTTTTCTTCGTCAGCAACCAGTCCGGTTCAGGTTTGCTTTCTCAAGCAGTCAACAAAAAGCGTTCAACGCCTACTTTGAACAAACACAGCTTCAGTATCTTGAACTTTGCGGAGATGATTATGTGGGGAGTATTCGCCGATTGGGGTTAATAGCATTTCGTTTGGCAATGATTATGACAGCTCTCAGAATCATAGATACGGGCGAAGTTTCGTCTGTACTTGTCTGTAATGATAGTGATTTCAATACGGTGATGGAAATAGTAAAAGTGCTTGTATTACATGCTGCATACATTTTTGAACAACTGCCAAAAGACACCGCAACAGCGCAGCCATTAAATCACAAACGGCAGTTATTGGATGCTCTTCCTTCTGAATTTGACCGTCAGACTTATCTTGCCGTTGCTAAGAATTTGAATATCCCGGACAAGACTGCCGAGAAACAAATTACTCGGTTTATTAATGCCGGTTTATTGGTTAGAAAAGCTCACGGAAGTTATTCAAAAAAAGAGGATTAACTTCCATTGTTTGTTGTTTATAATTTCTTTCTTTTCTTTATCAATTCCAAAAGATGTCGTATATTTGTCTGATATTGTCAAGTATAAAACACACAAGAATGCTGTTCGCAAATAAAATTAAAGAATTACGAGAAAGCAAGCAAATGTTGCAACGTCATATATCAGCCGCCCTTGATATGGATAATGCCATGTATTGTAAAATTGAAAAAGGCGACCGTCGAGCTAAAAGAGAGCAAATTCCTATGATAGCAGAAATTTTACAAGCCGATCCCGAAGAACTGCTTATTCTTTGGTTGGCAGACAAAGTGATAGAAGTGTTGGAAAAGGACAAAGAAATATCAGATAAAGTTTTGGACAACGCAAAACAAAAATTAAAAGAGTAACGATATGGATACATTTTTTTATAAAGGTAAAGAAAATATACTCACTTCAGATAAAAAACAAACGTCCGAAGACAATAACTCTGAAATAAAGAAAATTCAGGATGCTTTTTTAAAGGTACTCGATAATAAAAATTTATCATTTTTATTAGGAAGTGGCTGTTCATCTTATGAAAAAGAGTTTCATAAAAAAGAGACACAAATCGGTATTCCTGTAATGTATCCATTAGCTGAAGAATATTATAATTCAGAAGATTTTAAAACAAATAAGCAATGGCTTAAAGATAACTTGCAAATTGATGTGGAGAATGACACATTCAAAACAAATCTTGAAGTATTTCTTTCGACTTTACATAGTTTATCTTTTTATCATTCTAAGATCAAGGATGATACTGTAACAGACGCTGAAATACTTGATAAAATTAGTTTAATCATAAAAGAAACAAGAAATTTTCTATTGAAGAAAATACTTAACGAAGACAATATAAAAAACAAATCAGATAAGCTATTACTTGATATCTATAAGCAATTTTATAGAAAACTTTTATCACGAAATTCTACATTACCTAGATTAAATATTTTCACAACAAACTATGATTTGTATTCCGAAAAAGCAATGGATTTGTTAGGAATTCACTATGCAAATGGATTTACAGGCGGAATTAGTAAATTTTTTAATCCCACTATTTTTAATTATGCTCTTGCTGAGAAGATGGATTTATCGCAATCCAAATGGAGTGTCATTGATAATTTCTTTTATTTATACAAAATACACGGTTCTGTTAACTGGATTGAAGAAGATGGAGAAAACAAATTGTTTAAAGTCAAAGAAATACAGGATCCGACTTTTGAAAATTTAAAGAGCTGTGGGAAAGAGATAATGATTTATCCAACGCCATTAAAATATAATGCAAGTTTTGGTAGTCCTTATTCTGATTTATTCCGTGAATTTCAGCGAAAACTGATGGTAAACAACAATATACTTGTTACGATTGGATACAGTTTTAATGATGAGCATATCAACAATTTAATATTTCAGGCATTCACAATTCCTTCTTTTAGATTAATAATTATCGGAGAGCCAACAGATAAAAACAAAATTGGCGAATTACAGAAATTGGACGACCCACGAATTTGGATAATCGGCAGTATCGAAAGCGATAAACAACCTCTGCACTATTTTGAAAGATTTGTTAATGAGATTCTTCCTGACTTAACGAATGAAGATTTAGATAAGAAAATGGAAACAACTATCAATAACTTAAAGGATTTACTTAAATGACGAAAGAAGATAAACAGCGAGTTATTGGTAAGGTTGTAGGTATTAACTCCGATCGTTTTACTGTTGAACTATTAAGTGGATTAGAAAACTTTAATGTTAGCGGGTTTGACGACATACATTATTTTGCTCAGCTGAATAGTTATGTGATTGTTCCATATCAAAATTACTATTTAGTTGCTGAAGTTTCAGGCGTTAGAGAAAAAGATTTGAATGTGCCATTTTCCAACCCAACAGAGCAAATTTTAAGTAAAATACAAACCGGTAAATTTTTGGAAGTCATTCCTATTGGAACAATCAATAATAAAAACTTTGATTTTGGTGTAAGTGTATATCCAACCTTATATTCAGATGTCTTATACATTAAAGAGGAAGAGTTAGATATCATCTTTAAAACCAATAAGACTTTTGAAAACGATTGTAAGTATGCTATTGATTGTAAAGATAAAGACGACTGCACTCGAAAACAATATACTTCTTTGCCCATCGGTAAATCAAGTATATTCCCGGATTACGAGGTAAAAATAGATATTGATAAATTTTTTGGAAGTCATTCTGCTGTTTTAGGAAATACAGGTAGTGGAAAATCTTGTACCATTGCTTCAATGTTGCAAACTCTTTATAAACTAAAAGATTATAGTGCAACAGGCAGTACCTTCATTTTTTTTGATGTAAATGGGGAATATCGTCAGGCGTTTAGCAAAATTTCGGAGAATAATGATAATGTAGAAGTTAATAATTTTACAATAGATGAAATATCAGATGAGGACAAAGAACAGGTAAAAAAATTTATTTTACCACATTGGTTTTTGGATATTGATGAATGGGCATTATTATTACAGGCAAGCGAGAGAACGCAATTACCTATATTACGAAATGCATTGGCTTTAGCTGTTTTATTCAGTAAAGATGATGATATTGATGACATAAAAAATCACATTCTTGCAACTTGTATTACCCAAATTCTAAGAGACGAAACAAGTAGTCCTTCAAAAAAAGACAGGATAAAATCTATTCTTCAAAAATTTAATACATCACAAATCAATTTATCGATAAGATGCAATAACAATCAATTTCATAATGGAGTTGCTTATGTTGATAGTTCAATTGAAAATTGTCTTTTTATCCATTATGGAGAAATGAAAGGGATACAATTTTTACACAATTATTTAGAACAAAGAACAGATGACGGCAGTTATAAATTCTTGTCTGATAATTTTAGTTTACCCTCATATCAACCTAACCAAAAGTTTTCTTTTGGTAAATTAGAAGAAGCCTTGGATATTGCCATTCTCTTTGAAGAATCATACGGAAACAGGCAAATAAGAGATTATTGTTCTTCTCTGATTACAAGATTTAAGAGTGTAAAAGATAGAGCTGATTTCAATTTCCTAACAAAAAACGATTCAGAAATAGATTATTCTGATTTCATAAATCAATTTATCGGTATAGACAAAGGTGTAAAAAAATCACAAATAGCGACAATTGATTTGAATTCTGCTAATGATGAAGCCGTTGAAGTCGTTTCTTGCGTGTTGTCAAGAATGATTTTTGAAAAATTGCGAAAAGCAAAAGACAGAAACAAATTCCCGGTCAATCTCGTTTTGGAAGAAGCACATCGATACATTTCTACCGAATCGGGAAAAGTTTTTGGTGATGCCAACAAAATCTTTGAAAGAATTGCTAAGGAAGGTCGCAAATACGGTATGTTTCTATTAATTTCTTCACAACGACCAAGTGAATTATCAAGAACTGTATTATCTCAATGTAGTAATTTTATAGTTCACCGAATACAAAACCCTGAGGATTTATCGCATATACGGCAAATCACGCCCCATATTTCGGAAACTATCTTAAAACGGTTGCCTTCAATTCCTACGCAACACGCGTTGATATTTGGTCACGCTGTAAATCTACCTACTACTTTTAAAGTAAATACAGCTGATCCAAAGCCTAAGAGCGATAATAACGAGATTAGCAAGAACTGGTTTAAACAAAAAGAGTTTGATGTTGATATATAATATGAAATAAATACTTCACAATAGAAAAAACAAGAGGAAGAACTTCATTGCACAATATGGTACATAACAAATGAATATATAGATATAGAATTTATCATATTCAAAAAAATAGATTTAAAATAAGATAAAATTATGTGGTCAGATAATGAAACAACAGAAGACTTATTAGGTTTTAAAGTACACGCAGATTTACTTATTGATGTGATAAAAGATGAATCTGTTCTTCCTATTTCAATTGGGGTATTTGGTGATTGGGGTAGTGGAAAATCAAGTATTCTCAAAATCATTCACAAAGAATTGAAAAGTGAAGATGATGATACACTGAAAGATGATACTCTTGTCCTATATTTCAATGGTTGGGTCTTTGAAGGATATGACGATGCAAAAGCAGCATTATTGGAATCTATAATTGAACAATTTGGAAGGCACAAACAACTAAAAGACAAAGTAAAGGATGAAACTGTCAATCTCTTAAAATCAGTCAATTGGATGCGTGTATTAGGCTTAAGTTTTAAAAAAATTATTTTGCCGACAGCAACAGCATATTTTACAGGAGGTCTTTCTTTAGTCCCATTTTTATTGCAAGAATTTTCTCAGTTTAATGCAAAAGAATTATCTGATAAATTAACTGGAAGTGACGCTGAGGAATTTCTAAAAGATTTATTGAAGAAAAAAGAGATAGAAGAAACTTCTTTAATTCGAGATTTCCGCAATGACTTCAAGATAATGATGGATAAGTCTAAGATTAAAAGACTTGTTGTAATGATTGATGATTTGGATAGGTGTACTCCAGATAGAATTATCGAAAACCTCGAAGCAGTAAAATTATTCTTGAATGTAGATAAGACGGCATTTATAATAGGTGCTGATCCTCGAATTGTGCGTAGAGCAATAGAATTTAGATACAAGACAGATGACATAAAGAACTCGATTGATCCTGAAAGCAGAAACAAGAGAATTGTAAGTGATTACTTAGAAAAATTAATTCAAGTTCCATACAACCTGCCCAAACTATCTGATCGGGAAGTTGAAACATATATGACTTTACTGTTTTGTAAAAAGGAAATAGGACAACAGGCCTTTGATAAAATACTGATAGAATTTTACAAAAACAGAGCAGCTAATCGATACGGAGCATTTGGTTTAGGAGACATTCAGAGTATTGAAGGGTTATTATCCGAAGATGATAAAAATAAACTAAGTAAGAGCGTATCGTTGATAGCTTCTCTATCTCCAATTATTACAGATGGATTAAATGGAAATCCAAGACAGATAAAGCGATTCCTAAATACATTCACCTTAAGAAAAAGATTGGTTGATATTGCAAATATTCCAGATTTTAAAATAGAAATTCTAATTAAATTAATGGTTTTGGAATATTCAGCTCTTAGTCTTTTTCAAGATGTGTATGAATGGCAAGTTAATCAAAATGGAGAACCTAAGGAAATTATAGAATTAGAAAAGTTAGCAGCAACTAAAGACAAAGAGGGAATTAAAAAATATAAAACAGATTGGGGATCAGATGAAATTATAAAATGGCTGAATATTGAGCCTAAGCTATCGGGTATAGACTTGAAAGATTATTTTTGGATTTCGAGGGATCAATTAGAAAAATCCATTAGTGGGTCGTCATTAATCCCTATTCAGATTCGCAAATTATGTAAATCTCTTTTAGACGCAGGTTCAGGTTCTATATTAGTAAATATTGTTGAAAAAGAAGTTGCTGGGAAGTTGGATGACAATAATTTAGAAAATCTTTTATCCTTGCTTGGAAAAGAATTATTAAAAGCGCCAGAGAATGACAATATACACAAAGTGTTTGTAGAGTTGATGTCTAAGAAGGTAAATTGTTTTGAATCATACAAAAGAATCATTCAACAGGTAGATAACACCAAAATTTCTTTCAGCTTACATAATGATTTTAAATTAGCTGCGAAACAAAATCCTGAGATAGAAAGTTTATATGCTATTTTTGATAATAAATCTCAAATATATAAAGCCTTAAATCCTAAAACAAAATAAAGATGGGTACAACTCAACGAATTTCTCCTGGGGTTAAAAATCAACCCAATTGGAAAGAACTAAATAGTTCTATTACGAATATAGCAAAAACTGTAGAGAAAGAATCTGAATTAGAGCAGAGTGAAGAACAAAAACAACCTGAAGTTGCGGCTAAAGAATACAAAAAACTGCTGGAAAGAAGACACAATCATATAAAATCAGCTTTCAGAAACTTGATAAAAACAGGAGGTGGTTCTTCTAATGTGAGTAAAGGAAAGTCTTCCTCAATAGGTAAAGCTGGATTAAAAACCACTGGAAAGATAGTAAACTTCTTTTCTGGTGTCAGTTCAGATGGCTTGCAACAGACATTAGAAAAAATAGGCTTTGGAAGTCTCGAAGGAAAGACGGTAGGAAGTATTATTGATTTCCTTATTGTATATTGCTCTGACATAACAACAGGCTTAGATGAGACTGCTGCAAACAAAGCTTCTTCTGAAGTTTTTAAAGAAATCGAAAATGAAGTGGGGAATGACTATGAAAAATTTGAGCAACTATTAAAGACCTACGCCGATGGAAATGGGCTGTCTGATTTACTTTGCCTATTTTGGGGTAATTATATCTTTGAACACTTGTCTCAAAGATTTCAAGAAAAAATTACACAACAAAGGGGTGAATCTGTAAGTAGAGAAACTTTTAGAACAATAAAAGATGATATACTGGGCAGAATCAAATTATTAAATCAAGATAAGCCTGTCGTAAAGATTAACTGGAGAGGGCAAGAAGGTAAAAACACAATAGAGTCAATTTTTGAATCAATCATTAATATCATTTGCGATGAAAATTAAAGTTGAAACACCTATTTATGATAGTTCTACTAAGAGTGTAACTATCAAGTTAAAGTCGGAAAATGAAACAACGGCGATTATAAAAATTGGTTTTCAGCCATTGATACCATTTGCAAGCAAAGTTTCTTCGGAGGTTGTTGATTTTTTTATAATTTCAGCATGTGCATATGGTATTGACAGATTTGTAGAACGCAAATCTTATTCCGTTGATGGATGGTCAAGAGAATTGACGGTAGAATTACCTGTAACAGATGTAGATAAATGGCTTGGAGTAGAAGGTGAATTGGAAGCACTATTTTCATTCTTGACAGGTGATTATTGGCATGTGTGCTTTTATAAAACAAAGTTTGAATATCCACAACAAAAATTGCCGAAGGAATTGGAAGATTCCTTTTCTCAGGTAAATTTATTCTCTGGGGGACTTGATTCATTGATAGGGGCTATAAATTTTCTTGAGGCTAAACCTGATGAAAAATTATTGCTTACTTCTCATTATGACCCAGAATTGAGCGCACGAACAGAGCAAATAAAGCTTTTGGAAAAATTGGAAATGAAGTATAAAGGTCAATTTGTGCATATAGACTCAATAGATGTAACCTTGTTAGAATCGACGGAAGAGAAAGAAAGTACTTTCAGAAGTCGCTCAATACTTTTTATTGGAATTGCACTTCTTGTTGCTCAAACTAAATCAACGCCATTAATTGTACCTGAAAATGGATCAGTCTCATTGAATTACCCTTTAAGCTCTTCTCGGCGAAGTGCTTGCAGTACACGCACAACACACCCAACCTTTATATCCATTTTGCGCAAATTATGGAATAAATTGGGGATTATGACAGATATATCAAATCCTTATGAACTGTTTACTAAAGGTGAGATGGTTGTAAATTGTGAGAATATAGATTTCTTAAAAGAAATTGTGCAAATCTCAAATTCATGTGGAAAAAGAGGACATAGGGTTAATTGGGAAAACAAAACTGCCAGTCACTGTGGTATCTGTATGCCTTGTACATATAGACGTGCTGCTTTGTTGTCAATTGATGATGCAACAACATATGGAAATTCAATTAACAAAAAATTATCAGGTAGAAAAAAGTTTACTCCTTTTTTGCTCACTAAGCAAGGGCAAGATATAAGTGCTTGTTTTAACTTTTTAAATAGAGATTTGAATAAGGAGGAAATAAAAGAAGAACTTCTTGTAGCAGGTATAACTGATCTGACAAAAATAGATGATTATGTTGAGGTCGTTGTAAGAACAAGAGCTGAGTTGAAGAAATATGTATATATGTATGGAGATGATATTATAAAGAAAAAAGCAGGTTTATTATGATTGATGTGCATTGTCATTTCGACATGGTTCAGAATCCGGAAAAATATATCGCAAACAATGAGCAACAAAAAATCATTACTATTGGAATGACTAATTTGCCAAGTCATTTCTCCATGGGCTTTTCCCATGTGAGACAGTATAAATATATTCGATTAGCTTTGGGGCTTCACCCTTTATTAGCTAAAGAACATTCAAATGAGTACTTAAGATTTAAAGAGTATGTGAATAATACCTCATATATTGGAGAAGTTGGTTTAGATTTTTCAAGAGAGGGAATTTCCACCAAAGATATCCAAATTAAAAGTTTTGAATATGTCCTTAATTGTATAAAAGGTCAAAACAAAATTGTTAGTTTACATTCAAGGCGAGCAGAAAAAGAAACATTACAAATGTTATTGGACAACAAAATTGAAAATGCAATATTTCATTGGTATTCAGGATTAATATCTGTTTTAGAGTCGATTGTAAAGTCTGGATATTATTTTTCTATCAATTCTGCAATGACACAATCTGAAAATGGAAAGAAGATTATATCCAAAATTCCAAAGGATTTGATTTTGACCGAAACAGATTCTCCCTATATTGAGAATAGTAATATAAAAATTGTACATACTTATCTCTCTAATATATGGAATGTGTCAGAAATAGAAGTAGAAAAGAAGATTGCTTCCAATTTTAGGAAAATCATATCAACTCAAATAAAATAGATAACACAATGCCCGAAACTCAAAACATAGAATACAAATCCGTTTGGAAAGACGAATACCTGAAATGGATATGTGGCTTTGCCAATGCTCAGGGTGGTACACTCTACATTGGTAAAGACGACAACGGCAATGTGGTAGGAGTAAAGAATGCTAAGAAATTATTGGAAGACCTGCCCAACAAGATAACCACCATTCTGGGAATCGTTGCCCCGGTCAATCTGTACCAGTCTGAACAAGGCGATTATATCGAGATTATAGTTGAGTCACACCCTAATCCGGTAAACTACAAGGGCGAGTACCATTTCCGTAGCGGTTCTACCAAGCAAGAATTAAAAGGCATGGCATTAGACAAATTTTTGCTCCAAAAGCAGGGCAAACACTGGGATGGTGTATCAATTCCCAATGTGTCAGTTGCCGATTTAAAATCCGAAACATTCGACTTTTTTCGCAATAAAGGTATTAAGAGTAAAAGGCTTGATAGCGGTGTGCTGACAGATACAAATGAAGTTTTACTGAATAATCTGAAACTCACAGATAACGGTTATTTGAAACGTGCTGCAATCTTGCTTTTTCACCCCGATCCTGAAAAATTTGTGTCAGGAGCATATATCAAAATCGGCTTTTTTCGTACCAACAGTGACTTGTTATTCCATGACGTGATCAACGGCAACTTGTTTGAGCAAGTCGAAAAAACAATGGATCTTTTGCTAACGAAATACGGCAAGGCATTAATCACTTATCAGGGGCTCAACCGTATTGAAACTTACGAATACCCCGAAGACGCTTTACGTGAAGCCCTGCTTAATGCGGTTTCGCACAAAGATTATACAGGTCCTTATCCGATTCAAATTAGCGTTTACCCCGATAAGATTATGATTTGGAATTACGGGAAACTGCCTGAAAACTGGACAGTTGAAGATTTGCTGAACAAACATTCCTCTCAACCTCACAATCCTGATATTGCAACTGCATTTTTCCGTAGTGGTTATGTCGAATCTTGGGGGCGTGGAATGGACAAAATGAGGATTTTATGTCAGGAAGCAAAAATTCCCACTCCTCAAATCTCTTGCAGTGGCAACGATTTTTGGACTATTTTCCGCAGAGACAAATACAACAAGGAGGATTTAAGCAAGTTAGGTCTGAACGATAGACAGATTAAAGCCGTACTGTATGTGAAAGAAAACGGAAGGATTACGAATGCCGAATACCAGAAAATAAATGAAATATCCCGACAGATGGCAACCAATGAATTGCACAATTTGGTAAATGAGTTTAAGTTGCTGATTAATAAAGGATATGGGGCTGGTAGCTATTTTGAATTAGTCAATTAGTAGTCATTTATTAGTCAATATGGTCAATTATTGGTCAATTAGAAAATAGTAGGCAAATATACGATCTGCTAAGATTAATTTCCCCAGAATTCCCCATATCCCCATTTTGGGGATTTGGGGAATTTTCAATTTAAGCGGTATAAATTATTTGTCTAACCTGCCCACGCAGGATTTTAAATCGAACAGGTAAAAAGGTATTCGTCAATCACTCACTTTGTTCGCAAAAACATAGCTGCAAGGGTAAAACAAGCAGCCTGAAAAAACCTCCACACCTCCGTTTCACTTCGGGTAGTGTTTTTCCGTCTGCCCTTGACAGCTAATACTTCCACACTCACTCCTGCGCTCCGGTAGGTGCTCCTCGTGGCGTGTCAGCTTGTTTTGCTACACACGCTCGTTCAATCCTCATTCGTGGCTGCACCTGCCCCCAAAACCCCAATAAGGATTAGTTTGATTTATAATTGGGGGCAGTCGCCACTTATTGTTTTGCTCGCCTGCGGGTCGCTCGGGCTAATCGGGCTGTCACAGTTTTTGTAGTCGCTTTCAATGTGGCTTTTGCCGTGTTCATTTTGTCATTCCGTTGCTCTCCATTCCGTCATTCACACCGCACAGCCACCCCACACAAGAGCTGTCCTCCATTCGTCCGTTCCGTTACACTTTACTTCCTCATTTCGTCCAGCCCTTGCCTTTTCCAACGCACGCTCCAAACAAAAACTCCGCCAGCCCTGCGGCAAAGCCGTAGGCAGTCGAAGCCCTCACTGCGTTCCGGGCTACCCTCGTCTGCCACCCTCGCTCCACTCGCAGACGGCTCGCGCCTCTCCACTACGCTGGCAAAAAACTACTTCGCTATCGCTCCGCCTGTTTTTCACCGCTCCGTTCCGGCTCAAGGCTGCTTTACCTGTTTTCGGTTTAAATCCTGCTTCGCCCACACACAGCCCCCGACCACCCACCCCTGAAGAAATGCAGTTGATAAAATTATTTCATTTGCGTTCCACGCAGGATTTCACTGTAATCAAAGAGCGACAAAAAAAATGTTCACAAAGATAACAGCAAGAAAATAAGTCTGTAAAGGTCAAGCCCTGCGGGTTTTCGCCAAAATCTCCACACCTCCGCTACGCTTCGGGTTGTATTTCGCCGAAAAACCTTGACAGCCTCAACGCTCCGTTTCTCTTCGCTTTTTCTTGCAGTAATATGGCGTTTACATTTTCTTTTTCCTTTTCGTGTTTTTTTGCGAGGGAAACGGCAGGTTAAAGCAAGCTAAAGCATAAGAAACCAATATGATATTCAGATAATTACCTCTAATTACATTTGCATTCGGATAAGGTTTGAGCCGTATTTGCTTATTACCAAGTCCAAGTTAATATCGAATCAATAACCCTTTAAAAAAGTTGTAAAATGGGAACAATTAAACAAGGTATCTTAGGTGGCTTTTCCGGCAAGGTCGGAACGGTCATAGGTGGGAGTTGGAAAGGCATTTCGTATATGCGTAGCCAAGCCCAAAGTGTAAAGAATCCGCGCACGGACGGACAGTTGAGCCAACGAAGCAAATTTGCGCTTGCGTTGGACTTTCTCAAACCGTTGACTGACGTTGTGCGTACAGGTTTCAAACTTTACGCCAACAAACAGACGGCTTTCAATGCCGCAATGTCTTACACGCTGGCAAATGCCATTTCGGGCGATTATCCCGATTATCAGTTGAACTTCGGTTCTGCCCTCATTTCCCGTGGTTCGTTAACTTCGGCAACCAATGGAGCAGCAACCGCCGCAGGTGGAAGCGTTACGGTTACCTGGGACGACAACACCGGCATAAGTACTGCCAAAGCAACCGATAAAGCTCTGATTGCCGTGCTGAATGCCGACAAAGGCGAAGCGGTAACCGTATCCGCAGGGGAAGCCCGCTCCACCGTAACTCAAACGGTTTCTGTGCCTGCCGACTGGATGGGAGAAGAAGTCCAAGTGTATTTGGGATTTATTTCCGCAGATGCTAAAGAGGTTGCAAATAGTGTTTATCTGGGTTCTGTAACAGTTGCCTAAGCGTAGGCAATAATATTCGTTTTCTTGCTCAAATCCCGCCCGAAAGAGCGGGATTTTTTTGAATAATCCAAATCAACAACACATTAAAATTCAAACAAATATGATACGATTAATAATAAATAAAGACTGGGGCAATCTGAATGCCCTGCTCACGGTTTTGGCTGTCCTCTACACTTGTGTTTTTCTGTCCGTGCTGATTGACCTATTCTTCGGAGTAAGGCGCGCAAAACGCCTGAAAATCGTCCGTACCAGTTTCGGCTATCGCCGCACTATTACCAAACTGACAAGTTATTTCGGTTTAATGATCATGCTTTCCATTGCTGATATTGTGGCAAGCGTGGTTTTCGATATGCCGTACTTCACCGTAATAGGAGCTATCGGGATTGTCTTGGTTGAAGCGAAGTCCGTTTTTGAGAACCTGAGGCAGGAAACCAAAAACGTGGATGAAATTCAAAAGGTCCTGCTCAAACTCTTTGAAAACAAAGAGGAAATTCAAACCCTCATTTCATTTCTAAACTCAAAAAAGCAGGAGGAATAAATATGAAATCGAGAGGACTTAGGAACAACAATCCGTTGAATATCCGGAAAAATACCGAACAGTTCCAGGGAGAAATTAAAGGCCGGGACAAGAGTTTCAAAACTTTCTCTTCAATGCCTTACGGCTATCGTGCCGGCTTTGTAATCCTTGGGACGTACCTATCCCAGGGAATAAACACCATTGAAAAGATCATTGCCCACTGGGCACCGTCAATCGAGAACGATACAGAAAGCTATATCGCCCATGTTGAAAGATGGTCGGGGGTTCCCCGAAACAAGAAACTAACCGCCCGGGATGGCTCTGAATATATTCTAATCGTTGCAGCAATGAGTTTTGTTGAGAACGGACAAAACGCCGATATTTCGGCAGTACAGGCAGGTTTTAAACTACAAACTAAAATCAAAATCCAATGAAAAAGATACTTATTTTCGCAGTAATAGCAACTCTGTTGTATTCCTGCAAATCTGTCAAATACATTCCGGTAGCAACTACAAAAATCGAGTACCGGGATAATTTCGTCAAAGACTCAATTTTCCGTTACGATTCTGTATTTGTGAAGGATAAAGGCGATACCTTGATTCTGGAAAAATTCAGATACCTGTACAAAAACCGCATTGTCAAAGACTCAGTTTTTATCAACGACACAATCCGAGTTCCTTATCCGGTGGAAGTGGTCAAACAGGAAAAAGTACCGCTTACAAGCTGGCAGAGTTTCCAAATTTGGTGCGGTCGCATTGCTCTCTTTGCTCTGCTGTTAGTCTGCATTTATTTTGTATGGAAGCTGAAATAATCTCGATCCTATTTACAACCAACTGAATCCCGCCCGAAAGTGCGGGATTTTTTGTACTTTTGCTGTCACAAGAAACGGTTGAGAAACGGAAATCTTCTGACGAGAAACGTTTGAGAAACGGTTTTTTGTTTCTTGAAATTGAAATCAACGGAAAAGAATAGCAAAGAAACACGCTACAACTGCAAAAATAAAACCTCTTTTGTACAAAGTGGTTCTAAACCGTTTCTTAATGCAATGTAACTAATTGACTATCAGTATTTATTGTGAATAGCTTTCAAATTTGTATCTTTGATATATCGCAGACACCGAACCGGCAAATCAAAGTGAAAAAACCGATGTTGTGATTTGCTTTAAAATTTGTATCTTTGATATATTGCAGACACCCCCCATTAAGAAAGAGAGAATCGCAATAAGGTTGTGATTTGCTTTAAAATTTGTATCTTTGATATATCGCAGACACCAAGAAGATTTCCGATAGGTTTAGGGGGGTGTTGTGATTTGCTTTAAAATTTGTATCTTTGATATATCGCAGACACCGTGTCTATCTGACAGCTCTCTCATGGCTCAGTTGTGATTTGCTTTAAAATTTGTATCTTTGATATATCGCAGACACCCTGTTCTTTGATAAGCTCACCGAGGTTCAAGTTGTGATTTGCTTTAAAATTTGTATCTTTGATATATCGCAGACACCGCAAGTTATTCGCATAAGGTTTACGCCTATGTTGTGATTTGCTTTAAAATTTGTATCTTTGATATATCACAGACACCACTATTACGATATACGCTCTCAGATGATGGGTTGTGATTTGCTTTAAAATTTGTATCTTTGATATATCGCAGACACCGAAGAAGATTTCCGATAGGTTTAGGGGAGTGTTGTGATTTGCTTTAAAATTTGTATCTTTGATATATCGCAGACACCACATTTGATGTAATTTGTTGTAAATCAACAATATATAGTGTGGATTAAAAAACAAATAATAGCGATAAAGAGTAAGCTTATCATTATGATAGGCTTACTTATTTATTAGAATAGCTCTAATTGCTGTCCTTCAACAGGGAGTGCACTTTCTTTTTTAGAAATATAAAGTTCGATATCTCCAAATTGTTTGTCAGTAATAATCAGAATTCCAACCTGTCCAACAGGTGGTAGAATGGATTTTACTCTTTTAACATGAACATCTGCATTTTCCTTGCTTGCACAATGCCTTATATAGATGGAAAACTGAAACATTGTGAATCCATCTTTTTGTAACCTCTTTCGGAAATCGGTATATGCCTTTTTATCTTTCTTTGTTTCAGTAGGCAGATCAAAAAAAACAAGTATCCACATGATTCGATATTCGCTAAAACGTTCCATATTACATTTCAGGATAGATAATTTTTCTTAATTCTCCACTATAACATTTGTACAGAGAAGCTGTTGTCTGTCCTGCTGCAATCATAAGAGGACTTCTCTGTCCATTAATAATTACATCTATAACAGGTATAGAAAGCATTTCTTTCTTTAAATCAGGGGTCATCTCTGATATGTCCATACCACTATCCACAATTGAAACAACAAGCTTATCGACATAAGGTCTATATGGTTCCATAATATCATCAGCAAGACAATAAGCATTGTATCTGTTATGATGATGTATTCCCAACGTAGGCAACAACCCACTTGCCACTAAAGATCTTGCAATCACCGCTCTAAGAATAGCATAACCATAATTAAGTAAGTTATTTGGCTGAACTCCATCCCTATCTCTTGTAAAATTCATAGATTTTGGAAACATATTTTTCCAATAATATGCAGCTGCACGACCTTCCAGATTACCACTATCGCCACTCCTTACATCATTTGCCCACACTATCATATTATTAACAATGGAACCACGTGTAGTGCTCAGAACAGATGCCTGATTTCGTATTTTGCACTGTACTGTTTGCTGCCACAATTGTTTTTTTAATGGCAATGATGCTTCAACCTGATCCGTAAATCGCTCATTTTGAGTAGTATTACCACATAATGGCAACATCAATCCTATAGGCATATGGTTACTATTGCACGTAATGACTGCACAATTGTTCTCAAGCATTTTTTCCAAAACACCCTGAGTAAGAGTAATTTGTTTATTATCCAATACTAGTACTCCGATATCTTCTATCGGAATTGTACGAATCATTTCTAGTTTTAGATTATCAGTCAGATTGCTATTCTCGACTTGCGGCAATTTAATAACCAACTGATCGTTTTTTAACGACAGATATGTTGGATTGCTGAAACATAATGTGCGTTTTATCATTCGTACAATTATTGAGTATCTTTATTTTCTTCAATATCTGGCAAGAAATTCTTACGTGAAACCACGCTACGTCCTAACTCCTTCTCTGTCTGTTTTCTGGCTATTCCGGCCACATTTCCACCGCGTTTTGCCACCTTTTTATTCTCGTCAAAGGTTTCTGGCTGTTCCTTTTCCGAGATTTCGGTGGTGACTCGTTCCCCGAGCATGGTGAAAATCAATTCCAAATCATCCATGTGGTCACGCAGATTCTGGTTTTTCTTGGTAAGTCCTTTCAAATCTTTGTATTGAGAGGGTGTAAGTCCAAATGTGGCTTTCGAAATTTCGGCTGTGAGAATAGCATAATCTTGTTCTGATGAAATGCCCCGTTTCTTCCACTCATCAGTAAGGTTCTGACGTATGGCGATACCACGCAGTCGCTTGTCGATCCAGTCTTTGGGATAACCTTTCTGCTCATATAACGTTTTCATGCGTTCCTGAGCCAATTCTGGGTTTTCAATCTCCTGCAAACGTTCATAGCCGACCGTTGCCAACCACACTTTAAATGGTTCAGCCTTAGGCGAAGGAATGGATTGAATTAAACGCAATAAATGAGAGGTTTCCAAGCAATCTGTTGCATATTTCTTTCCGTCATTTGCTTCGAATTTCAGTTGTACGATTTTTTCGTACAACTGACTTCCTTCTTTTGTGAGTTTCTTTTTCAGGTCACTCCAATAACGTTTTGGAATGGTGCTATCGGTCAATACTGCAATTGTATCAACTACAGAAAAATACCATTGATCACGAATTTCATCATGATATGTTCTGATTTTCTTATCTTGAAAAAGTTTTATGTTGCTCATAATACTACATTTTGATAATTGATACATTACCAAGCCAATCAATATTTAATTTTACACAAATATCTTGTATCTTGATAATCTTATCTTCAACATTTGCTTTTGCCTTTAAACGCTTAACAAAGTCAGCATTAGGAATAGTTTTTACACAATTCCCAAAAGAACCGAATTCTTCAATAAACAACTCTGTTTTTGGAATGGTTTTATCTTTATATTTTTCTTTCTTCAAAAAATCTTTTTCTTCCTCAGATAATTTTTTTTGTACGCTAATACTGTTTGCATAATTATTTGGAATAAAGAAACAATCTTTCCCTGTAAATTTTACAACTTTATAGATTCTCGAAACGAATGCTTTTTTATTGTCATCGTTTTCAAGGCATTTCTTTAATTCTTCGTTAGTCATACGCAGAATTGAATCATCAACGGATTCAGGACAATAGACCAAATCGTTTTGTTGCAAAGTAAACAAAACTTTATTTGCTTTATTCTCTTTACAAACAACACTTGTAATATCGTCTATAAAATTTCCGTCCATATTATTTTTTGCATATTTTGCAGCATCAAACAATGAAACAATATCAAAACATCTCTCGGTTTCTCCCTTTTTATTCGTTTTTTCCATCACAACAAACAAATAATTATTTCCTGTAACAACACTCAATTTTTGATTTTTTCCCTTATGCTCATCATACAATACTTGCAATCCGCTCTCTTTTTTCTCTTTTGTATTGTAGCGTAGTTTTATTTTATAAACAGGCGGTTTCCCATTCAATTTTCTTGTTTCATTAAAATCAATTAAACCCTCACCGGAAAAAGCCTCTTTCATTGAATTGTATTTTTCTTTTCCATTTTCATCTTTTTTATTTCTATGCGCATTTATTTCATCTTTTAATCCGCCTTTTGTGACATCAAGAATTTTATCAATATCTTTGGCTGACAAATTAGATATATCAACGATTTTCGTGTCTTGCCCTTTATGCTTGCCGTAATAAGTTTCTTCATGTAAAGCACCTCGTATTCGCAACTCCTTTTTCTTTGTTTTATCGCTATATTGGACAGACAAAGCGTTCTTTGGCTTTTGAGAAACAATCATTGTTTCCAATATTTTTTTGGATTCAGAAACTAAATTGTTTATTGGAGAATCAAACTTCCTAAAACTTGGCATTTTTTTCTGAATTTCTTCTCTGCGTTTTTCTTCCAAATTGAAAAAGGCTTCAATGAGCGATTCGCCTTCTGCCACATCCAATTTTATGGCATCTTTGTTTTCGTTAAGCCAATCTTGCATTTCCTTATTCAGATTATTCAATGCCTGAATATGTTTTTGAGTTGTCATTGCAACAACTAATGCGTCAATTGAATGGTGACGGTGGTCATAACGCTTACTCCAATTTTCTATTTCATATACATTTTTCCCTTTGTCTTTATCATAATATCGTTTTACCCATTCTTTTGTTTCATCCCATAATTCCATTTGCTTAAATCTGGACTCCGTCAATTCCATGAACAATTTTTTCAATCCCCAATGGCTACGCAAAAAACTTGTTATTTCGCCGGTAGAACTTTTGACATTATCGCTCCCCACAATTTTTGCTAATTCGCTTTTTACTGCAACCGAAATATATTGTGTGTCTTTTATTTGACGAGTAACGCAATCGGTCGGTATTTTTTCCAATAATAAATTCTTTTTCTTTTGCCCGAAAAAATTATCATTAACATGCTTAATATATGCTTCTACATCAAAGATTTTATGTTTACTCGTTTGTTGCGTTATATATTCCCATGCAGTCCGATTACTTTTTTCTTCGTTTATATTTGATTCGCATATTACTTTGTTTGCCATTGAATCGTCAAAAAAACGGGCTTTTGGAATAATATGGTCTATGTCATATTCTCTTGTATCAAACAGTTTTGACAGAGGAATAGGCTTGTTTGTATAAGGAGAGACACACTTTTGCTCTTCCCATATTCTCAAACGTTGGATCTCATCTTGGGTAGGTGATTTTATGTCTTTAAATATAGGATAGTCTTCGGTACTTTGTTTACTCCACAATTTGTATTTATCTATATTTGTAGAAGAGGCTTCTTGATTAAGCTCTATTAAACGCTGCTTTATTGAGTCGTTTATCTTTTTATTTTTGATTTGACTTTTATATATCCGCTCACGCTCTACGGCACTATTTTTCAACTCGCGAGCCAACTCAACACGTATTTCCAATTCCTGCGGATTAAATTTATATTGTTTCCAAATAGCCTTTATTATTTGCATGGTTTCATTTGTAATTTGCTCAACAATAGGGTTCCGCAAATTTCGCTCGGTGTAAACAATATCGTGATAGTTTGTAATAGAAGGTTTAATTTTCGTATTTGAATGACTGCCATAAACCAACGAAGTTGCAAAAGCGTACATCATTCCACCTTTTTCTATCAAGTCCGAATTATTATACAGATAATCAACCATATACAATTCGGTTGAATCATCTATCTCTCCTGTGTTTATTGTGTTGACTATTTTATTGTATTTATCAATTGAAGCAGCAGATAATTTCTCATTGGAATAATACTTGCCGCTTTTCATTAAAGGCAAAATATTATTGATAGCCTTTACAGATAGGCTTTTATATTTTTTGGTAAAACTTATTTTTTGTGCCAGATTCAAAGATAATTCAGTCGCAATTTGTTTATCAACATATTGGCACAAAGTATTAATTAGCGATTTAACATTATCACTATCAACATCATATTCATTCCCTGTTTTGTAATAAAGTATATTCCAAATTTCACTAATAATATTAGTATTTTTATTTTCTAATTCTTCGGCATAGGCACCTAAAATCTTTCGTATAGAAATATTGGTATCACAGCCTTTTAACTTTGCTTTTACATTAAGTCCATTCAAATATTCTGTTTTGTCATCTTTCAGTTGAACAATTTTGGCGACTTCGCCAAAGCCCAACTGTTTCTGAATCTGTAATTTATCATAAAGAGCCTCTCTTTGTTCATCTGTAAGGTATCTATCTTTATATTTATAAACTTCCTTCTTTTTACGCTCATCAAAAACTTTCTGTTTTGAAGTGACATAAAGGTTGTTGATTTGTTGCCAGCAGCGAAATTCTTGAAAAATAGGATTTGATTCAGGCGTAACTTTTTCATCTTTTTCAAATTGGCAATTAGCAATTAAATCAGTTTGTGGTTTCAACGGACGTTGATAATAAATTATTTGATTTCTTATTATGTGGTATAAGCCTTTTTCTATTGCTTCATTTCTCAGTTTTATTTGATTTTCGCCATTACCGGGATACAAATAGTTTGTGATACGTTGAAGTGATTCTTTTGAACATAATTTCAGGACATCAAAATATTGAGACTGAGTTTCCCATATAGCGTCAAATTCCTCTTGATAACGCTTGCGTAAAATTACTCGATTTCTGATTTTTGTCCATTGATTTTCTTTCAAATCATCTAACAACAATTCACCGATATAATAATGTTTGTATTTGTTCCTTTCATTTAACGTTTCTTCCGTTTTTTCCATTTGCTTTCGCCAATTTGTCTTTTGCGGCAATGCAAATGTTATCGTTTCTCCCTTTTTTGTCCTTTTTATTCTTATTTCTAATTCTTCATCTTTATCTTTTTCCAATGTCTGCAATTCTGTTTCACCTCTATATTCCTTATCATCACTTATAAGTGTTACAATATATTTTGGTAATTCTTGTCCCTTATTTATTCCACCTTTAACCTTAAAAATATAGTCTGATTTTTCGATGTCGGTAATCAAACATTTTGCAGTAAACACCTCGTATTTTTTATTTTCTTCATCCTCAACATTTTCAGCCTTTTTATTTTTTTCATCATTTCTATTTCCACCTGCATAACCGCGTAATTGATTGAATTGGTATAAAATTTTACCCAAATCACTTAAATTATCAACTTTGTTGTGTATAGCATTTACTCGCTTTTCATAATATGTTTTTGAAGTTAGTTGTAGTGAATTCTTTTTTATAGGCTCTAATACTAAATCCTGCAAATGGTTAGAATCCGGAAAACCATCGGCATATTCATCCGTTAACTTTCCTTTTTCATCACGCACCTTATGCCTCACAATAAATTGTTCAGGAAGCATTCCAAGTTCATTTAAAACAAACAGCAACTTATCCCGACGTTGTTTGTATCGTTTATTTCCCTTGCGTGCAGTACGTTTTGCTCGCCTATCGGCATTTTTTGTTATGCCTGCTCCCTTTTCATAACTAATTTTGTCTGCTCCCATTGGGATAATCCGGCTACCCATTCCTTCAATAGTTGTAGGAGTTCCATCTTCATTCGCATTAACCACCGCCCATCCGATGCTGTTGGTACCTAAGTCGAGACCTAAAATCTTTTTCATAGTCTATTCTGTTTAATAGACTATAAAGTTAAGAATAAAAATTTATTTTACGGAATTATTTGATTACTAATAAAAAATACCTATCTTCGCAGAACAAATTTTAAGCAAATCACAATAAGGATTATTCCGTTGTGAAAACATTTAAGACGGGGCAGCTTGCTGTCTCGTCTTTTTTAGATAAAATATACTCAGGTTAATATGATTTTCCCTCTAATTTTTACCTATATGTGACAAAAAAATAGAGATTTAGATAAAACTCAGCGAGTTACTAAATCTCTATTTAATTTATTTTCAGAAAGATACGTTTCCGACTACCGGTCCGTTTTATTTCACCGCATTTGCAATGTCATATACCGGCGAGTCTTCGCGGATCAGACCTTTGAGCCGATCGTATGAAAGAAACAGTTTTGGTGAGCCAAGTGCATAATAACCAAGTGCATAAGAGTCATACATAAAATAAATACCATCATCTGTGATTGCAAAATGTGTCTGGCCATTCCATGTGTTATTTCTGATTCCGGCAATATTCGAAGCATCATCACTATTTCTCAACTCTTCATTAGTCTTCAGATATTCTTCAATCAGCAGATCTTTAAGCGGTTCTGCATCAGATACAAATACATCATCAGAAGTCAACATCCTCCCCTGCTCCAGATCGAACAATACTCCCGTGTACCAAGTCGTCCCATGAGCACCCCCGGTATAACCATAACCATCTGTTTGAAACTGGATTAATCTGTCATTCTGAAAACAGATCGTATCTACGATATAAATTTTCCATGAAAACAGCCCTCCAACCATTTCATCACAATCACCGATACATGCATCAATTTCATTCAAATAGTCCTGGCGATTAGCCTGGATGAATGTATCAAAAGCAGCCTCCGGTTCCATTCCCGGATACATGCCACTAAAGAAAGACTCCACCAGAGCATTCTGCATCACAGGTATCAGCGCCTCATCAACCCCTGAAACAGGGTACGTAAAATGAAGATTGAAACCAATTCCGTGCACAGCATCTTCTGCAGGATGGAACTTTTCGATAACTTTTTCAGATTTGAAAACCTCATTGCACGTAAGCGTCTTAAACTGCACTTGAGGCTTATCACACGAACAAAGTAACAGACTTGTTACTGCTACGATTCCTAAAAACGACAAAGATTTTTTCATATTTATATAATTTGATGGTTTATTTACATACAAGACAATCTTCAATTTTTGTATTCATTGTCGAATCTGCTAACTAAATTTCCACTTGTAAAGATACAAATTCCATTCCCTTTGTCCAATAAAAGCTCTTTGTATTTAAATTTCAACATACATAAATGGATAAAAGCTATCAATAACTACATTGAGTGTCTGCGAACGAAAACGCCCTCCGGATGCCTCTTCCACCTGTCGCTCAGCTATCGTTATATAGATCATGCTGATTGTTAATAATGAAATATACTATTTATAATATGCTTATTTACAAATATTTATGCTCTTTAACTAAAATTTATAGTCAAGTAATTAAATTTTTTAGTTGCATAATTAAAAAATATAGTTACATTTGCAGCGTGAAAGTTAAAACGTTTATACAATGAAAAGACTTACTAATAAAGAGAGTGAAATAATGGAATTTTTCTGGCAATCCGGTCCGATGTTCGTCAAAGATCTGGTAGCCTTGTATCCCGACCCCAAACCACACTTCAACACCATTTCCACAATGGTAAGGATCCTTGAAAGCAATGGATACCTTTCTCACAACGTATATGGCAGCACATACCAGTACTACTCTGTCGTTTCAAAGGAAGAATACGGCAAAAACGCCATCAGCAGCATGGTTTCCAATTTCTTTGACGGATCTTATCTTGATGCGGTCTCCGCTCTTGTCAAAGAGGAAAAAATCTCCATCGACGAACTCAAAGAACTTATCAACAAGGTTAACTCATCCTCAAAATAATGAATGCACTTGCCATACTTATTTATCTGCTGAAAACAGCTGTCATAATGGCGGTCTTCTATATGTTTTATCGCCTGTTGCTCAGCAAGGAGACATTTCACCGTGTAAACAGGATTGTGTTGCTCGCGACAGCTGCAATGTCATTCATCCTCCCCTTCTGCATCATCACTATCGAAAAAGTGGTGGAAGTTCCTATCTCTAAAGCCGTAACTCAAACCGAAACAGCAACAGACACAGTGTCGAAAATAGCCGAAAAATCTTCCCTCTGGCCTGAAATCATACTCGGAATCGTTGCAATGGGAGCCATATTTGTGCTTTTCAAGACTTTCCGTTCAATACATAAGGTACTATCCCTCATCAGACACTCACGCAAAGAAATCGGGAAAGACGGCACTGAAATATATGTCACTTCGGAGCCTGTCTCCCCTTTCAGCAGGATGTCCTACATAGTCATTTCTGAAAATGATTTCCTTTCTTCCGAAAATTGCATGGCAACTTCGGCAGATGGCTTGAGCGAATCCGCGCTTGATGAAATAATCCTGCATGAGAAGGCCCACATTGCACTCAAACACTCATGCGACATCCTATTTACAGACATTCTTACCGCTTTCCAATGGTTTAATCCTGCAATGTGGATGCTTCGCAGCGACCTGAGATCCATCCATGAATATCAGGCAGATGACCGTGTACTTAAAAGCGGCATTAATGCCGGACAATACCAACTGTTATTAATCAAAAAGGCCGTTGGAAACAATTTCTATTCAGTTGCCAACAGTTTTAATCATAATGTTCTTAAAAATCGTATTACAATGATGTTATCTAAAAAATCTTCATCCGCAGCACTTTGGAAAGTGCTATTTATCATTCCTGTCATCGGGATAACCCTTATGACCTCCGCTAAGACCAAAACCACCTACAAGGATGCCGAAGCCTCATATAACAAAGAAGCCGAAGCAGGTATCGCATCAGCAGACTCTGTTATCTATTATGTCAATGACGTAAAGGTCACCAAAGGAATCGTTGATGCTCTGAACCACAACATGATATCAAACATTAATGTTGATAAGTCAAATGGCAGAAAAGAAGTTCGCATCAACCTCAAACCTGAAGTGAAGGTGACACAAAATGTCGAAGTCATAAGTTATGGCGACAAGTCCGACAAAATTGATGCATCGGAAATAGAAACTATTATAATCAACAAGTCCGACAAAGTCAAAATGTCTGAAAGCAAATCCGTTTCTATCAAAACGTCTTCCGATGGCTCAGATGATAATGCCACTATTACCATTAATGTTACCAAAGACGGAAAGGACCTCCTGAAAGGGGATTTTCGATCAGTAACAATCAAAGCCACAGAAGGTTCGGATAATGAAAACGTACAAATTTTCGTTGATGGCAAAAAAATCACCGACAAGGAGATGCAGGCAATGGATCCGGACAGTATCTCTTCAATTAATGTCAACAAAAAAGAGAAAGAATCGATAGTCGAAATTACTACCAAAAAATAAATTTTCACATCTTCAAACAGAGGAATCGGGCCCGCAAAGCCCGATTTGTTTGCATATACCGACTTGCTATTACATATACAATATTATTTGCTAAATTTGCACCCCTTTTCGGACAAACGGACCTTAACATTTGAAAACAATACGATTAACAAACAATATCACAGAGATGGCTCATTTCGACACTACTCCTTTTGACTGGTTCAATTTTGTCGCCCGGGAGTGCAACTCCAATGCACTGATCCAATTTGTACTGAAAACAGATAACAATCTTAGTATAAATACATTACAACAAGCACTGAATTGCTGTATAATAAGAGAGCCGATTCTGGGATGTATTTTTGACAAGAACGAGACCATCCCGCAATGGAAAGAACAACCATTCGATATTCAGCAATTATGCAGATCTATCGAATCCGATGACTCTGAAAAAGAGATCAAGCTCGCCCTTGGAGAAAAGATTGATGCAGAAAGAGATTGCCCTCTCAAACTGATAATGGTCAAAAGCGGCAACAACACATTTTTAGTGATAAAGACACATCACGCCCTTTGTGATGCAGGAGGTGCACTCGAATTTGTACGACTGCTTGCCGAAATGTATTGCGAAGTTGAAAAGAATCCAGATTTCAGACCGCAGGAGGTTGCATCCCGCCGTGGAACCGAATCATTTTACCGCCATTTCGCCGTTACCGACAAAGCTTCAAGATTCAACCCTTCCCTGCTTGGCGATATGACTGCCACATGGGGAACTACGATAGGAGATTTATCTGCAGAACAGCAGTTTGACTACCGTACTATCCGATTTTCCGAAGAAGAGGTGGACAATATCTTCAGATTTGCCAAGGCTCATGGCAGTTCGATAAATGCCGTTGTCACAGCAGTTTATCACCGCGTTCTATGTTCATTGCTAAAGGTTTCCGACAAGACGAAAGAGATCCAATTTTCAGCCAATCTGCGAAAATACACAGATCAAACCATTCCGAACACCATTTGCAATCTCTCAAATCTGTTCAACATACAGCTCCCTACACACTGTGATTTTGCACAACTTGTCAGAGAGGCGAAAAAGTCGATTGACAAGGTAACAGACCCTGAAATCATACTACAGACAGTACTTGGCTGCGAATTGATGTCAACAGACTACAATTCTCTTGCCGACTGTTACAAAGCCGATTGGGAGAGTATCAAGACCACAGGGCTCTGCACTCCTATGATTGCCAACATCGGTAGGCTCGATAATGCTCCGATAGGACAACCAGACAGCGACACGAATGCCACGACAAACCGGCAGGACAGCGACACGTCTCGGTTCGGCAGCAGCCGCATCGAAGATATGTATGTGGTCTCCCCTGCATTCGTTTCACCATCGTTTATGCTGTCGGTGAGCACATTCCATAACAAAATGACTCTTTGCGCGGCATACATGAAGCCATCACTCAAAGAGTCATTTGTAACATCACTGCTCGAACAGATGTACCGGCTGCTAACGACACGTGGGTGACGGGTTTTTCCGAATGCAGCACGTGACAAATGCACGTGTACCGGCTGCTGACAACAAGTGTACGATAAAGTCTGACCGGAAAAGTCCGTTCGGGATTACTCCAAATGACTGCCATTAACGATTATCATCGACTGTCAACACCCAAGATGGTCAATCACGCCGGCCGTCAGGCTCTATTTTCAGAGAGGCAGCTCTCCCAATTCGTCGCAATTGACAGATTGGATGAGACGGCTCCCTTCAGAAGTCAGTGAAAAGCACATCTTCCGTTTGTCATTCTCACAAAAAGTCCTTTCAATCAGTAACTTATTTTCAAGAGAGGCAATAACTTTTGAAGTATTTGAATGAGAGAGACCGAGCAGTTCGCTCAACTCCCCTGAAGTGAGAGTGCCATGATCCGATTTTAAGAGAGAACAGAGAATCATACCCTCATTTAAGCAAATACCGTAGCGTTCGACAAATCTCTTTTCAAACGCTGCGATATTATGCTGGATTTCTCTGATTTTACAAAGTCTTTCCATGATCAGATTATTATTTTACAAGTAAGACCTGCTCAATTGCCTTCTTCAAATCAGCCTTGCCAAGTGCCCCCATAGCCATTTGAGGTTGTCCTTCCATAGGCACGAACAAAAGTGTCGGAACTGAACGAATGCCGAAAGCTCCGGCAAGCTCCTTTTCTTTGTCGGTATCTATCTTGTAGATTACCAATTTGTCCCCATATTCTGCCGCAAGTTCTTCAAGTACAGGCGAAAGCATCTTGCATGGACCGCACCATGTAGCATAAAAGTCTATTATTGCAGGTTTCTCACCAAGGTATTTCCATTCAGTGGGATTTGTCTCATAATTCACCACTTTCTCTAAAAATTGTTGTTTTGTCAAATGAATTGTTGTCATTATCGTATCGTTTAATTTGTTTGTATTATCCGTTGTATCAGAATTATTATTGGCATTTGCACAAGAGTTCAAAGCGGACATCATAGCTATCAGAATTATTAATCTTTTCATCGTATAATTATATAAAGAGGTTTACATTAGCATTTTCGGCGCGTTCCATGTAAGTAGCAACGCCACCTACAGTTACACAATCGAGCAGTTCTTCTTTCTTCACACCCATCACATCCATCGACATCTGGCAGGCTATAAATTCCACACCATTA
>JAQUJQ010000233.1 GCA_028680875.1 Eubacteriales bacterium | reverse complement strand
CACAGTTGATAGAGGGACGAATGATTGGGTGATCCACCCAATTATCAACTTTCTCACCAAACATATACACTCTCGTCTTAAGTTTTCTTAAACTTTCAATGTATTGGTCTCCTGTCATTAACATAATGCCACTCCTTTTCTATTAAATAATGTGTTTTAAAAAATCTTCTTTATTTACATCGGGATCCTGAGGCATGTCGATTGTGGATACAAAAATTCCTTTTTCTTCCATCATTTGAACCAATTCTTTAATCATAATACTGGAGGGATCCTCCGTACTGCAGGATGGGCTGGTATCAATTCCTACCATTTTTATAAGCTCTACTCCATTCTTGTAGTATTCAACAATATTCTTAATTGTGGGTGATAAAATTTCTCTGCAATATGCCCTATAATCCGCCGCCCCACTGTCCTTACCGGTAATCGATGTTCTCTCCAGCCCCTGGTAACAAAGTTCCGGACATGGGAGCTGTAAAATTCCGATACCTTTATCGACAATAGTTCGTACAGCCTGTTGATACAAGCTCAATGTCGATGGTTCATCCAGTTCACAATAAGGATTTAAAATGCAATGGGATAGTATAATTACTTTTTTCATAAGCCTTGTTAGCCTCCTTTCTATTCATTTCAAATCGTCTGCTTTATACAAAATTTGAAATTTCCTCAAATTTTATTTTTAAGCGTATTCTGTTAAAGGAACTCCACTCAAAACAATTATTTTCTAAGTAGTGTCCTTGGTATAATTCAAATGCTTTAATTAAGGATTCTTTAGTACCTAATTGTATTTCATTCTCGAACTCATAAAAATCACATTCAAACATATCTGTGTTTATCCGTAGGCTTCCTCTGGAAGACTCAAGCAGTTCATCAAGCTTCAGATCAATCAGAGTTCGTCTTAATGAATGCAGTGTAGTATGAAATGAACTTGCAGATTTTTTTGCATCCGAATCCGGCCAAAGCGTTCTTTGAATTTTAAGGCTGCTCACGTTGGCCCCCCTTGCATCTACAAGAAACGCCAAGAGTTCTTTCGGCTTTGAATTACCCCATGGGACTAATTTCCCATCTACAAAAATTTCAAAGGAGCCGAAGGTTTGAATGTAAATTTTTTTATCCTGATTCGTAACGTATCTTTCTTTAAGTTTGGATATACTTTCTTTGAGTTTGTCTTTTGTATATGGCTTTTTAAAATAATCCACCACATTATAATTAAAAGCTTCTACCCCATAGCGTCCGCTGTCTGACACAAAAACAAATCCGTGATCCGGGTTGATGGACTCAAGAACTTTAATCATTCTGAGCCCATCACAACAGGCTAAATCCACATTAATGATAATTCCTTCAATTTTGTCCGATTCAAGAATATTAACCAAAGCATCCCATTCATCTGTAAATATTTGAATTGAATCCATAAGGTTTAATTGATCAAACACGTTTCTCAGTAAAGGAATATCAATTGTTGGTTCATCGATTAAAACAATCTTTGTCATGAAGTACCTCGTCTTTTGATTTTAGTCACCGGATTCATTAACCGGGAATGTAAGCTTAACACTCAAATACCCAAAAATGGACCACAATATTATTCAATCTCCATCAATACAGCGTTTGCATTTACCGTTTCCCCTTTTTGAACTAAAATCCTAGTAACGGTACCTGCATAATCACTCATAATTTCATTTTGCATTTTCATTGCTTCCAATACCAATAATGGTTCATTTACTTCTACTTTCTGCCCCTCTTTAACTAAGATATCCCATATCAATCCGGGAAGGGGCGCTGTTATCGTATTTGCCATCTTTATTCTCCTTTTTAAACTTTATTATAACTCGTTCAAATTAGCCGGGGTAACACCGTTTGCCTCTAGGGTTTCCCTTACACATTTGGCCTCTTTTTCTGCGTCAGGAGCATCTCCGTGAATGCATACCGTTACTGCATTGATAGCGATCATTTTACCGCTTATAGTGGCAATTTTCTTTTCCTTGGCAACGGATAATGCTCTTCCTGCAACTTCTTGCGCACTTCGAGCCGCTTTATTTCTCTCAATGATCCAGTTTCCTTCATCGTCATAGCTAAGGTCAATTAAGGCCTCCCCCGCCATCTTAAGGCCGAATTGGATTCCTCTTTCAAATGCCGGAGTATTGGGCGGAAGCATAATAAAGAGGTTCGGGTCATATTCCTTTACTGTGTTAAGGAATGTATCTATGTACTTCTCATTTTCCGATACCATTCTGTAAAGGATCCCATGAGGCTTAATATGCTGCATAGTCATCTCATATACTTTCAAAATCCCATCCAGTGCTCCTAATTGATACAAGGTATCGGATCTCAGTTCCTCCTTTGTAATGTCCATCATCCTTCTTCCAAAACCCTGTCTATCAGGCAATCCCACATGTGCCCCCACGGCAACATTGTACTTTTTGGCTAAGGCTACGGTTTTTTCCATAACCATCGGATCTCCCGCATGAAAAGATGTAGCAACATTAGCAGATGTAATATATTTCATTAAAGCTTCATCGTTTCCCAGATTATATCTGCCAAAGCTTTCACCCATATCGGCATTTACATCAACTTTCATCTTGTTTCCTCCTTTAATTCAATTACTGAATGGATTTTCCCGAAAGCCATTCTCTTTGTGCTTTTCTGGCTTCGATAGCCTCTTCAAGTGTCACTTGAACAAACTTGGCGAAATCCCTATCAGGAGCTGCCTGTCCGATTTTCCAAAGATCGGCGTTGATAACATTTGCACAGCACATAAAGCCGCCAAGAGTAGGACCGTCTGCCGTTAAGAGAACGGGTGTATTACCTGTTACATTGACCGCACCTCTCATATTGTAGCCATGGTCAATAATATTGGACGGATGAGACCCGCCGGCTCCCCCATCTTCTCTGGAAAAAAAGAAATCCGGAATAGGCTCCAACCTGCATGCAGACCTATTGGAATTCACTGAAAACTTTAGCGGGGTGCTTAATATATAGTCCATGCCTTCTAGGCTGACAAAGTCGGGATAGGCGTTCATACCCACAATAACCCTTAATTCTATTTCATTATCATATACAGGCAAGGCTTCAGGCTTAACTTTTCTCCCGGCTTTACTTTCATAATTCTTTGGAGCTTCTCCAAATTTTATTAAGTCGCCTGCTTTTAATGACCTTCCTTCGAAGCCGCCATAGCTTCCAAACAGGCAGGTAGATTTGCTTCC
>JAQUJQ010000232.1 GCA_028680875.1 Eubacteriales bacterium | reverse complement strand
GACTTTTATTAACCCTACATTTAAATGACTATATGGATTTTCATGTAGAGCTTTTCTTTTTAAAAGTCCTTTTAATAATCGAAGCTTATTCCACTTTTCCTCCGCCTCTTCCCGTATTCCTTTAGCGGACTTTACAGCATTAAGGGCCGGCCTGGCAACAGACCCATAAGCCAAAATGGCGATGTCCGCATCCTCCATCAAATAAGTTTCTATATCCCGGATCTCATCAATGTGACTTGTGATTTTTCGATTGATACTCTGGATAAAGTCGCTGCTCTTTAGGGCCATATGTCCAATTCTTTTTCCCTCTTCATCATGCAGCTGTCCTTCTACTAAGGAGTTATTCCCCATATAAAAATCTTCCTGAGGAGAAACCACATAATTACGGTGCCCTCCTCTGATTTTTCTTTCTCCGTCATAAATTACTACTTTTTCCCGTAAGTGCCCCACTGCTTCATCGGCTAACAGTATAACGGGGGTTCTGAATTTTTCCGACAATTCAAAAGCTCGGATTGTGAAATCATACATTTCCTGTACAGAAGAAGGTGTAAGAGCTATGATCTCATAATCCCCATGACTTCCATATTTTGCTTGATAAATATCTTGTTGGGATGACATAGTGGGCTGACCGGTAGAAGGCCCTCCCCTTTGAACATTGACGATGACCACAGGGGTCTCGGTAACTGCTGCAAATCCGATGGTTTCCTGCATCAGGGTAAAGCCGGGTCCTGAAGTGGCCGTCATGGCCCTTTTACCACCCCATCGGGCGCCGACGATTGCACAGGCTGATGCGATTTCATCTTCCATTTGAATAAAGGTTCCACCTACATTTACAATCTCTGAAGACATAAGTTCTATAATCTCTGTGGATGGTGTAATCGGGTATCCTGCAAAAAAACGGCAACCTGCATAGATTGCTCCTTTTGCACATGCCTCGTTTCCTTGAAGAATAACCTTACGGCCATTCTGAGGCCGAGGCCCGTTTATGTGTATTTCCATAGTCTACCTCCATGCCGGGCGCACTTTCAACGAGGTGGGGGACATCTCCGCCTCGTTATATATACTATTATTATGGTAACATTGTGATTTAAAAAAACAACTTTTGTACAAAGAGAGTACATGTATAAATGTTTTTTTATTGTATTATGTTGAAAACTGGCAAGGACGGCCCTTTCGTATTAAAAGGGCCGTCCCCGGCTTTTTTCGTTTATATTCTTTCTTTTATATTTTCTATTTGGGTATTATTCCTCTTTCCGCACGGGCTTTAGAATTGTTCAAATGTACGGATATTTTTTCAAGCGCCTTTTCCTGATTTCTTTCTCTTAAAGCTTCTAATATTTCTTTATGCTCTTTTAATATCAGACCAAGATTCTTATCATAATAGACTGTTACCTTTCTGGTTTGATCTACGTAGTCCTGATAGGATTTAAGAATCTGTGACAAAAACCGGCTTCCTGTAGCGTTATAAATTATTTCATGAAAAGCCCGATTGAGTTCCACCATTTTCTTGTTCCCCTTTTTCTTGGTATAGAACTCCATTAAATCAAAGGTTTCCTGAAGAGCTTTGATCTCTTCATCTGAAATTCTTGAAACTGCCCACTCCATGGCTAACACTTCCACGGCAGCACGAACCGCATAAATATCTTGTATATCCTGTTTTGTAAAACCGAAAGCAAAGGAGCCTCTGTTAGGGATGGTTTCCATTAAGCCTTCTTTTTCCAGCTGTTTAAAGGCTTCCCGAATTGGAGTACGACTTACCTTTAGCTCCTTGGCTACTTGGTTTTCTTTAATACGTTCTCCAATCCCATACTCGCCTTTTAGGATCCGTTCTCTAAGAATGTTTTCAATTTCCTCCGAAAGGGAATGAGTACACCCTTCAGAAAATTGCTTTTCTTTCATTTCCATCCATACTTCATCTATTTCTTTTTTCGTTGCTGTTGCTTACTGCCTTTTTTCTTGGTTGTTTTTTGTCCTTTGTCCTTGCTTTTAGCTTTTTGTTCTGCTTCTTCCCTAGCTTTTTCCCTTGCCCTGTTCATCGCAATGACCCTTGCCGGCGTTGAAACTCCAATAACAGAGATGGGTCGTGGGGATTTTACTCTCTTAACCCCTTCCTGTGCCTCCTCTATTACGGATTGTTCTTTTACGCTTTGCCGTTTACTTGCTCTGCCCTTCTTCTTTTCTGCTTTTGCTTTTTCCTTTTCAGTTTTTGCAACAATTTCTTCTACAGTCTTACCGGTTTTCCTGGCTTCTTTATATGGATTAACCTTTTCTTCTTCGTCAGTTTCAGCTACATCCTTTTTTAGTTTTCGTTTGGTATCCCATGCAGTAAAGACCACCATACCGACGACCATAAGAAGCATAATTACCATATAGCCGTTGCTGTCCTGTTTGGTATTACGTGTAGAAAAATGAGTAGTAATCGGTTCATCCAATGTGTTTCCGTCACTGCTTACCAGATCAGACGAAACCGTCAGGGTGTATTCGGCTTCCATT
Organism: Eubacteriales bacterium; assembly: GCA_028680875.1. Taxonomy (GTDB): domain Bacteria; phylum Bacillota; class Clostridia; order Peptostreptococcales; family Anaerovoracaceae; genus JAQUJQ01. Next base: position 707 of record JAQUJQ010000232.1, on the reverse strand, counting down.
TCCAGGGGCTCTGTTATCTGTATCCAAATTTCATTAGGGTATTTTTCTGCATTATATAATGTTTTATATTTTATACTCTTACCTTTAGGATTAGTTATGGTAAAACAATCTTCATTGGCAGCTTGAGCCACCGGGCTGGTCATATTTTCAGAAAAGGTCATTTTTACAGCTATGTTGGTTGGCTGCAGCTTATTCTCTCCATCCTCAGGAAAGATACTTTCTAATAAAAGTCCTTGCGCAAAGCTAATGGAACTTGTCAATAGAACGGTTAAAATGGTAAGGCTTAGAATCCTGCCTATTCTTTTCATAGTCTATATTTCCTCCTGGTCTGTAGGTTGCTGGGCTCTTTTTTTCTACCGCAATTTCTTCTGCTGCAATTTTTTCTGCCGTAATGTTTTAAAAAAATCTTTTGTTATCTGTTGACATTCCTGTTCAAGTATACCGGTCTCGATCTCTACAAAATGGTTCAATCTCTGATCCTGAGGTATGTTCATCAAGGAACCGCAGGCACCCGCCTTAGGATCCATAGCTCCAATGCAGACTTTTTCCAGCCTTGCAAGAACAATGGCACCTCCGCACATAGCACATGGCTCCATGGTAACATACATTCGGCAGCCCGTCAGCCTCCAACCGCCCAAAGCATTTGCGGCCTCTTTTATGGCTATAAGTTCGGCATGGCTTGTAGGGTCTTTTGTTGTCTCTGTCCG
>JAQUJQ010000231.1 GCA_028680875.1 Eubacteriales bacterium | reverse complement strand
ACAAAGGAGATATTGCTCCCGGTACTCTAAACAGCATTCTTAAACAGGCAGGACTAAAATAAGTCTTCATCTATTCATAAGGGGGATAAACTATTATGCGTAAGCTTACTTATTTTGCAGTGTTTGAGCCGGTAGAAACAGGATATAGTGTGTATTTTCCTGATCTTCCCGGATGTGTAAGTTATGGAGAAGATTTTGAAGAAGCACAAAAACAAGCTGCCGATGCATTGGGACTTCATGTATACGCAATGGAAAAAGATGGAGATCAAATACCTGTTCCTTCTAAAGTACCGCAAGTGGATACTGAGACTGCAGCGGGATATATAATTTCTCCTGTAAGCATCTTCCCGAGCATAGTAAGGAATGAATTAGATAATAGAGCAGTAAAAACTAATCTAACCATACCTGCATGGTTAAAGGAAATTGCAGAAGCCCAGGGTGTGAATTATTCAAAGATATTTCAATCTGCTCTAATGGATTACCTTGGTATTAATCAAAAATAGTTGTCAAAACAGTAATCTTGGCTGATAGGCAGGTTCATACTATTGAAAAACAGTTAAAAGATGCATCTGATAACCTCCATTTATTTTTTATATGGAGATTATTGCCATTTACACGGGTGCTTATTCAGCCTCAGATAAGAAAAAGGCGCTGATTTCTCAACGCCTTAGCCAAGTTCCCATTATGCTCATAATTGGAATAAAACTAAGGGAAAACCAATCATAAGCTAACACCCAAGGTGACAGTCAATAGGTTAGTGTGAAAAAAATGGGAAATCAGCTTTAAGTCTACCGTACCAGCCACCCATAATCCTGCCTGCAATCCATGATGTAGTCAACGTATACCGTCTGATCTTTAACTTGGTATAAAATGAGATACCACTTCTCAACGAACATCTTGTGGTATTTGTTTGGCGGAATAAACTCAGCCTCCAGAAACGGGAAACGTTCCGGCATTTGGTGCAGAGAACGGATGGCATCCAGCAGGTCGTTTTTGATTTTGCGGGCGGCGGAGGGACTTTTCTGCGCCAGAAAACGGACATGGCCCGCCAGCATCTGGCGAGCACGGTCGGAAACAATCACCTTATATTGAGGCTTCTTTGCCATGCTCCACCTCATCAATAATGCTGTCCAGATAGCTGTCCAGTTCATCCGGCGTTGTTCCGGCGCGTCCGGCCAGACGGTCTTCCTCGACGGCCAGCAGTTCTTCCCACAGCTTCAACATTTTTTCACGGCGGGTAAAAGCCTTTATATCCATCACCACGAGATCGCCCTCGCCATTTTTGGTAAGATACACCGGCTCACCTGTAGACCTGCACAAATCCGCTATCTCATTGTAGTTCTGCCGGATGCTTGCGGACGGTTTAATCTGCATGGTATCAACTCCTTGTAGTAAAATTCTAACCATATTATAGTTCTATCATGCTATGGAATCAACCGGCAATTTCGTTACAGCTGCCTGGGATTTTTGGTTGTCATAGCAAAACCTCCATATAGTGGAGTGGTACGATAAAAGTGCAGTCTGAAATCGCAAGGAAATGATGAAATACATTTTTCTTATTCTTTACATATACAAGTGTCATGCGGTCCCCTCCACGTTATAATTGTTCCGGGAATGGAGGCATCATAGAAAAAGGCGCTGATCTCTCAGTGCCTTAATTATTACCATCTGTGCTATCACGCACTTCTTTATAACTTCTCACAAATAGTTATTTCAATGTAACCTGTACCTCTTTGCCAAGGGAGCGGGCGACCTTCGACAAAAAGTCCAGGGATGGATTGTACGTTCCACTTTCCAGGCGGCTGATATTGGATTTCTGGGTCCCAACCCGAAGCGCCAATTCTTCCTGGGTAATATTTTGGCTGGTTCGCGCTTCAATGATTTGCAAAATCACATCATAGCGCGGTTTCAACTTTTCGTACTCCGCCTTGAATTCTTCATCCTTCATCAAAAGCTCTTTCACTTCGGAAAACTTTGCTCCTGCTTTACTCATTGTCACACCTTCTTTCATAATCTTCTTTATAACGCAGTGCCCGTTCAATCTCTCTTTGCGGGGTTTTTGGAGTTTTTTTTGGTGAAACCATGAAGCAGCACAAAAGTCTTCTGGCGGTATGTGAAATAGAATATCCTGCTGATATCCGAGGCGAATTTGATTCTCAGTTCAAAAAGACCTTTGCCTTTTATGGGCTTTACGTAAGGTTCCCTTAATTCAGGCCCATGCCTTTCAAGCAATTCTATTTCGCTGAAGGCTTTCGCCCGCATTTTTGCTTCCAACGACAGCAAAAAATCTAGCACGGGAATATCTCCGTTTTCCTTTTTATAGTATTCTACCTGCCAATCCATGATACACCTCTAATCTAAATATATGCTCCACCTCACCGCCATGTTATCATATACGATAACACAAATCAAGGAATTTGAACGAGCCTGCAGAAATGATGGTGCAGGTGGCTTAATACGTGCTTTTTTTACCCGTTCACTATCGACGGCACGGCGCTCGTCGCGGTGCGGCCCCTACCGTTCCAGCTTGATTTTATCGGGGTGTTTTTGGGCCATACGCTCCAATTTCTCACATAGCTTTTGGTTGTGGGTTTAAACGTTTACCGTAGGTTCTTCCTAGTTAAAATTGATGATGGTTTCTTGCTCGCAGGGCGATGGCTTCAGTCACATCCTCTAAAAAATGTTTCACATTGCGTTGACGTTGTGCGCACATCGGTGTATAATAGGGAATGCAAGGAGGTGAGCTTATGGCAAAGACGGCAAACATCAATATTCGCATTGACCCGGAAACTAAAGCGGGAGCAGAACAGCTTTTTGCCAAGTTTGGCATTACCTTGACCGATGCGGTGAACATTTTCTTGCATCAGTCTTTGATGGTAGGCGGCCTGCCTTTTGAGATGAAGCAGCCCGGCTATAACGCTGAAACCGAGGCAGCCATGCAGGAAGCAAAGGACATTGCCGCCGGAAAAATTCCGGCAAAATCCTACGCTTCTGTTCGCGAACTGTTCGAGGAGCTTGACCACGAATGCTGATATTAAAAACGACCGCACAATTCCGCAAGGACTATGCGCTGGTGAAAAAACGTGGCTATAACATGGATTTGCTTGAAGAAGTCTTACAAGCACTTTTGGAAGAAAAGCCGCTTGCGGAGAAGCATCGCGACCATGCACTTGTGGGGAATTATACCGGCTTCCGGGAGTGCCATATACTCCCGGATTGGCTACT
>JAQUJQ010000230.1 GCA_028680875.1 Eubacteriales bacterium | reverse complement strand
GCAATGAATGGAGCTGTTGAGCAGATTCGAACTGCCTACCTCATCCTTACCAAGGATGTGCTCTACCTACTGAGCTACAACAGCAAGCAAATGTAATCATGCTTTGCACTTTCCACATTGTACTATAGGCTTAAAAGCATGTCAACCCATTTTCATATCGAGTTTTGCTTGGTTTTTACGAACTATTATTTAAATAAGAAACCAGTTTTCTCCTTGTTCTTTGAATTGCATTATCAATGGATTTTGGGGTTTTCCCTAAATTCTTTGCAATTTCTATATAGGTTTTTCCTTTAATATATTGATCCCATACTTGATGTTCCAGCTGACTAAAAGAACTAATATTGTTCCCTTCGATATACTGCATAACTTCCTTTAAAAGTAAAAGTGCCTCCGGATCTGAATCATTGTCTGTTGAAAGGATTTCCGCAAGGGTAACTGCATGTGCATCTTCAGAAATTGGCTTGTTCAAGGATACGGACGTATTTAATGGAGAATGTTTCATTCGTGCAGCCTGTTTTATAGCGGTAATAATTTGACGATTGATACAAAGTTCGGCAAAAGTATGAAAGGAAGTTTGCTTTGTAATATCGAAGTTCTGAATGGCTTTAAAAATGCCAATCATACCTTCTTGCACGATATCATCTCGATCAGCACCCACCATAAAATAGAAGTGTGCTTTCTTCTTAACAACCTTTTTATATTTACGGATTAAATACTCACCAACTTCTTCATTTCCATTTTGCGCAAATATGACCAGCTCTTCTTCTGTATATTCTTTATTTGGGTTATAACTTTCCACTACTCTTTCCTTTTCTTTGTCGATGAATTTCATATAATAGTATTGCTGCTGCGTTGGATGCATTTAATGAGGATATCCTGCCCTCCATAGGAATAGACACTATAAAATCACACTTTTCACGAACCAATCGGCTAATACCCTGTCCTTCATTTCCGATAACGAGGGCCAGTGGTCCGGTCATGGGAGTCTTGTGGTAGATCTGTCCGTCCATATCACAGGCGGCAATCCATAAGCCGGCCAGCTTCAGTTTTTCAATGGTCTGTACTAAATTGGAAACCTTTGCAACAGGTACGTATTCAACGGCACCTGCAGATGCTTTGGCTGCTGTATCTGTTAAACCCGCTGCTCTACGTTTTGGAATAATAATACCGTGAACACCGGCACCGTCGGCAGTCCGTATAATTGCTCCCAAATTATGAGGATCTTCGATTCCATCAAGAAGCACAAGAAGGGGATCTTCTCCCTTCGCGGCGGCGGCCGACAGCATATCCTCCAGCTCATAATACCGGTAAGATGAAGCTGATGCAGCTACTCCCTGATGACTCGCAGGGCCTCCCTGTACCATGGTTACCTTATCCAGAACCACCTTTTCTACATATTGGATCGGTATCCTTCGATCACGGGCTATGGCTTCAATTTTTTTAATTGATCCTTCACCATTTTTCAATAAAAGAAGTTTCTCGATTTCCCTCCCGCTTTTAAGGGCTTCCATTACTGTATTTCGGCCATATATTATATTCGCCAATATGATCTCCTTTTCAAACTAAAAGGACCGTCCCTTTTATTCGTTACGTTTATACTCTGTAAAACTGTAGTATACTCCCTGCTCGTATTTAGGTTCTCCTTTATTAACTAATTTCCAGTTATCCCTTTTATCCAAATTCTCGAAAAACCGATCTGCCTTAAATTCCGTATCTATCTTTGTTATATACGCTGTATCACAATATGGTAAAAAACAGCGATATATCTGTTCCCCTCCTATTATATATACATCATCCGTATCATACTGCTCCAGTTCCCGGAGAAGGCTGTCTTGTGAACAGCAGACAGTACAATCCGCTTTATAATACGGATTTCTCGACAAAACAATATTGGTTCTATCGGGTAATGGCTTTCCCCCGGGAAGAGATTCCAATGTTGAACGTCCCATTACAACAACTTTGCCCCGGGTTTTTTCTTTAAAATGTTTTAAATCACCCGGCAAATGTATTAAAAGAGATCCGTTCTTCCCAATAGCCCAGTTTTTATCTACTACAACAATAGCCTTCATATAGCCACCGGTATATTTTTGACCTGAGAATTCTTTTGATAGTTTTCTACAATCACATCATCCGGAGTAAAGTCATAAAAATCCTTGATTTCAGGATTAAGATACACTTTAGGTGCCGGGTATTGAGGCCGGGTTAACAGTTCCTCCACAATGGGGATATGACGGTCATAAATATGTGCGTCTGCAATTACATGGACCAATTCCCCAGCTTCAAAACCACAAACCTGAGCAAACATCATTAATAAAATCGAATATTGAACCACATTCCAGTTATTCGCAACTAATACATCCTGTGATCGTTGGTTTAATATAGCATTTAACCGTTTTCCCGTTACGTTGAATGTCATGCTGTACGCACAAGGATAAAGTGCCATTTCATGTAAATCTTCAAAGTTATATAAATTTGTCATAATTCTCCTGCTATAGGGATTATGGGTAAGATCATAGATGACCCGATCCACTTGATCCATCTCCCCTTCCTTATATTTATGTTTTACGGACAGCTGGTAGCCATAGGACTTCCCTATGCTTCCATTCTTATCTGCCCATGCATCCCAAATATGACTATTTAGTTCATTGATATTATTGGATTTCTTCTGCCAAATCCATAGCAACTCATCTGTAGCGGATTTAATGGCTGTAGGCCTTAAGGTCAATGCAGGAAATTCCCGCCCCAGATCATAGCGGTTTACTATACAAAACTGTTTAATCGTATGAGCAGGCGTACCATCCTCCCATTTTGCTCTTATGACCTGCCCTTCTGATGAATATCCCTGATCTATAATATCCCTGCACATACAAATAAAAAGTTCATCTGCCCGGCTCAAAACGCCACCTCCCCTTTTTAATAAAAATATCGGATCGCTACTAATACCAAGGCTACCAGTGTAATTAAAAGCATGATCTTTTCTGTCTTATTCCAAGGTTGTTTCTTGCTTTCCTGTCTTTCTTTTCTGTATCGGGCATCGTCTTCCTTGGTGATTTCCCGATTGGTTAAATAATAATCCGCCAATCTATCTCTGAATTTATTTCTCGGTTTCTTTTTTGCCAAAGTCTGCACCTATTTCCCTATGGCCTTTCCAATTATCTCCTCCATCCTCTCCTGCTTACCTTCGAGGTAGAGGTAACCTATCAATGCCTCCAAAGCCGTAGCCCACTTATAG
>JAQUJQ010000229.1 GCA_028680875.1 Eubacteriales bacterium | reverse complement strand
CATTGGAAGGTAACAGTGGTGAAAATAGTAGCGTCAGGTCAGAATTGCTGACGTGTCCCACGGAGGTCAGTAGTGGCTACAACTTTGACAGGATAAAGGGCTTTTCCTTCCTCATATTCCTGTTGGTATATTTTTCCGTCGCGGAATACTTGTGACGTCATGTGCGAAGACAATGCATTTACACAACTTACACCAACTCCATGAAGTCCACCTGAAACTTTGTAGGAAGATTTATTGAATTTGCCTCCAGCATGAAGGATTGTCATTACGACTTCCAAAGCGGATTTATGCAGTTTGGGCTGCTCGTCGACCGGAATACCTCGACCATTATCCTGGACGGTAACGGAATTGTCTTTGTTAATGGTTACTTCTATTTCTGTGCAGAAGCCTGCCATTGCTTCATCGATAGAGTTATCGACGGTCTCATTAATCAGATGGTGAAGACCTTTTACGGAAATATCACCAATGTACATAGCAGGACGCTTGCGTACAGCTTCGAGTCCTTCTAGAACTTGAATATTTTTCCCTGAGTAATTCTCCTCAGGATTTTGATTTTCTGCCATTTGCTGTTAGTAAAGTAATATATGTGCAAAGATACTAAAAATATGCGATATATAAAAGCCTTACTTGATTAAAAGTTGATGTGTAAAGGTTAAAAGAAGTGCAAGTATAAAGAAATATTTTCTATTCTAAGCAGAATCGATTATTAAAGTCTTTTTTCTTAAATAAATTGGGTCGGGGGACAGAAAAAGAAAGCACATAAAAAAAGCTGCTATCCAAAATGAATTGCAGCTTTATATAGTTTCTGCCAAACAGGATTATCCTAATTTGGCGATATGGACAGTAAGACTAGACTTTAGATTAGCGGCCTTGTTCTTGTGAATAATGTTCTTGTTGGCCAATTTGTCTAAAAGTTTCTGTACTGTAGGATATAACTTAAGTGCCTCGTCCTTGTTGGTCTCTGCACGCAACTTACGGACGGCATTACGCATTGTCTTAGCGTAGTACTTGTTATGAAGAGTCCGAGTCTTGGTCTGGCGGATTCTCTTGATGTTAGATTTGTGATTTGCCATCTTTTCTAATCTTTATTTTTTGTAGTCCCGAGCAGAATCGAACTGCTCTTTAGAGAATGAAAATCTCTCGTCCTAACCTATAGACGACGGGACCATTACCTGTTTTGCGAGTGCAAAGTTAGTTCTTTTTCTTGATGTCTGCAAATTTTAACTGGAATTTTTTCTTCAAATAGCTGTTTTTTAGTATTTTTGCAGATAAATGGATGTGAAAACCAAGGCGATTATACTTCATTCTCTGAAATATGGAGATAATCAATTTATCACCGATTTCTTTACGAAAGAGCAAGGACGACTGTCATGTATCTGTCGTATATCAAGGTCTGGCAGAGGACAGATTAAGAAGCAACTCTTCCAGCCGTTGACTTTGTTGGATTTGGAATATGATTTCAAAATAAACATTCATTTGCAGCATATCCGTAATATTCGGATCTATCGCCCTTATGTCAGTATTCCTTTTAATCCTTATAAACTTTCATTAGTTCTTTTCATTTCAGATTTTCTTTATTTTGCGATCAGAGATGAGCAGCAGAATGTTCCCTTATTCGAATTTATTGAAAAAAGTCTGGAATGGCTTGATAACAAGTCTGTTTCCTTTGCCAATTTTCATCTCATTTTCATGTTGCATCTGACTCGTTTCATCGGTTTCTATCCGAATGTAGAAAATGAAAAGGAACACTCCTGTTTTGATCTTCGTGAAGGTCGTTTTATAGAATATCCTCCATTGCATCCTGATTTCCTGAGTCCGAAGGAGGCTGCTTGTATTAGCCAACTTCTTCAATTGGATTATTCTTCTATGTCTTCTTTTGTTTTATCGCATGAAGAGAGAAATAATATTGCGGAGATTATCCTTCATTATTATCGTCTGCATGTTCCCGATTTTCCAGAGCTTAAGTCCTTCACCATTTTAAAGCAATTGTACTCTTAAGTTTGGTTCTTTTGGAAAACTCGTTTTATGGCTTGCTTCCCTTGTAGGATAATCAATAAAATCCGGCCTACTTATAAACGAAAATTATATATTATCGTTTATAAGTAGGCCGGAATCATTTTAACTAAATTATCTTTTGGTTTCTTCAATCTGTAAGGTAGCAGTTAGGCTAAGAGTTTTCTAACAATACCAGAGATGATTCTTCCTTCAGCGCGACCAGCCATTTCTTTGTTGGCTTCTTTCATAACCTTTCCCATATCTTGCATGGAAGAGGCTCCAAGATCAGCGATGATTTCCTTTACCTTAACTTCAATATCTTTTTCAGACATTTGCTTCGGCAGATATTCTTCCATCACTTTTATCTGAGCTATTGATTCGTCTGCAAGAGACTGGCGGTTGTTGTCTTTGAAAAGCTGGGCATCGTCTTTACCTTGCTTAACCAGTTTTTGTATGATTTTCAAACCTTTATCATCAGAAAGGGTTCCATCAGAACCTGGAGCAGTTTTTGCTTCAAGGAATTCCTTTTTGATATTACGCAATGTCTCCAGACGAACCTTGTCTTTAGCTTTCATTGCCTTCTGAATGTCTAAACTGATTTGATCAAATAATGTCATAATATGATGAATTATAATGTATGATATTGATTATTCGAAAGTAATTGTATCTTGGACGTTTTGTGCTCCGTCCTCTTTTTCCGTATCTTGTACATTATCGGAAGTCTGATTACGGATATTTTCCAATATGCGAGCAGTCCTTTTGTAGGTAGGTGTGTTTTCTACAGCTAGGATGACATCTTCATTATCAAGGTCTTCCGGCCGGAAGTGGAAGATATGCGGACGCCGTTTATACTGATTGCTATTTCCGTCCTTACCATAATAACGATTTCGACGGTCTTGACGTTCTGCAGCCTTCTCTTTTTGCTCTGCTATTTTTGAAACTTCTTCTTGGCAGTGTTTCTTGTCCAGATGGCTATTCATACCATCTACATCTTCGATGCCGAAACCTGTAGCAAGAATGGTGACCTTGACCTTGTTTCCTAGATCCGGGTCGATAGCCAGTCCCCATTTGATTTCAAAGTCGGCTTTAAATTGGTGCATAAAGTCGTTCACATCATTCATTTCTTCCATCTTTAATCCAGACTTGCTGTTTTTGTCATCACAGAAACTGATGCTTAGCAAGATCTTCTTAGAATGGAAAATATCATTGTCATTAAGTAACGGAGAGTTTAAGGCATCATCGATAGC
>JAQUJQ010000025.1 GCA_028680875.1 Eubacteriales bacterium | reverse complement strand
CTACTTTCCTTAGGAGCACAGGTGTCGGTTTACGATAAAAAAACCAGACAAGAGATGGAACCTAACCTGGTTCAATTCTTTAAAAATAAGGATGCAATTTGTTATTTTGGAGAAGAACCGACTAGTATTGATTCCTTTAATCTGATGATAGTGAGTCCCGGCGTTCCTTTATCTTTAGACCTGGTGCAAAGAGGTCAAGAAGCAGGCGTTGAAATTATCGGCGAGATCGAGTTAGCATGGAGATTGGGTAGAGGGAAATACGTAGCCATTACGGGAACCAATGGAAAAACAACCACCACGGTTCTAACAGGAGAATTGTTTTGCCAGGCAGGACGACGAACCAGGGTTGTAGGAAATGTAGGTATAGCAGCAGTGAAAAAAGCGGTGGCAGCCGATGAAGATACTTGGTTGATTACAGAGATCAGTAGTTTTCAATTGGAGACGACCAAGGATTTTCATCCCCGTATTTCTGCCCTTCTTAATATCACACCAGATCATTTAGACCGTCATCAAACTATGGAAAACTATGTTAATGCCAAGGCCACAGTCTATCGAAACCAGGATGAAAATGATTATTTTGTGGTCAACTATGATGATCCGGTAAGCTGGAAGCTGGCGAAAGGCTGTAAGGCCAGGGTAGTTCCATTCAGTAGAAAGCAGATTTTGAACTTTGGTTGCTTTGTGCAAGGTGGAGTAATTGTAATTCGGGATGAAAGGGGAGAAATTCATCAACTTTGTAAACCTGATGAATTGGGGATTCCCGGGGCGCACAATTTGGAAAATGTATTGGCGGCATCTGCCATTGCTTTTTTTGCCGGAATTGAGCCGCAAAGCATTGCTCAAACCTTAAGAATGTTTAAAGGGGTTGCACACCGTTTGGAATTTTGCGGTGAAATAAAAGGTATACGTTTTGTTAATGATTCTAAGGGGACTAATCCGGATGCATCAATCAAGGCCATAGAAGCTATAGATGGGAAGATCATACTGATTGCCGGGGGCTATGATAAAGGATCTACCTTTACGGAATTGGTCAATGCATTTGATGGTAAAGTTAAGGCCTTGATTTTGCTGGGAAAAACAGCTCCTCTGATTAAAGAGACTGCAAAGAGCAAAGGCTTTACCAATATCATTATGGCAAAGGATATGGAGGAATGTGTAAAAGAAGGCTTACGTATTGCGGAAATGGGAGATACAGTCCTTTTGTCCCCGGCTTGTGCCAGCTGGGATATGTATACTTGTTTTGAACAGAGAGGGGAACACTTTAAGAGTTGTGTAAGAAATCTGGCGAAATAGAAGCCTTAGGTGGATCATATGTCTAAGAAAAAGAAAAAACGTATGAAATCGGGAGATTTTGTTCTGACAATTCTTGTGCTGGGATTAGTGGTTTTCGGTATTATTATGGTATTCAGCGCCAGTTACTACAGTTCCATCAGTGAAACAGGGGATCCCTATGCCTATTTAAAGGATGATATTAAATGGGCTCTTCTCGGAGCCTTTGTCATGTTGACTGCCGCTATGGTGGATTATCATATTTATAAACGCTTTGCCCCGGCACTGCTGCTTTTAAGCATTTTACTCCTAGGGTTGCTTTTCACACCATTGGGAGAGACCCGCAACTATGCAACTAGATGGCTGGGGGTTGGAGAATTTACCTTGATGCCCGGAGAAGTGGCTAAAATTTGCGCCATTATCTTTGTATCCTGGTTCCTGTCCAGGGACCCCAAAAGAATACATTCCTTCTTAAGGGGTGTGTTACCGTTACTGATTTTATGTGGCGTCTATTTCGGCTTAGTTATTCTGCAGCCCAATCTATCTACTGCGATTACAATTTGTGCTATAATCATTGGAATTATGTTTGTTGCAGGTTTGAATATTTTTTATTTGATCAGTATCGGTGTATTGGGAGCGGCCGGTGTTGCCTTACTTGTATTCACTGATGAAGACGGGTATCGAATGAAGCGGATCACCAGCTTTTTAGATCCCTTTCAAGACCCTTTGGGCAGTGGTTGGCAGGTTATTCAATCGCTTCTTGCATTAGGATCCGGTGGATTATTTGGAGTTGGCCTGGGAAAGAGTATTCAAAAAACCCTATACTTACCTGAGCCCCAAAATGATTTCATTTTTTCTATCATAGGGGAAGAATTGGGATTTTTAGGTTGTTTACTTTTGATCATATGCTATATTGTATTGATCTGGAGAGGGTTTCACATAGCTCTCAATGCACCGGATCTGTTTGGGACATTGGTGGCGGCCGGTATTACTATTATGCTGGCAGTTCAGGTAATCCTTAACATTGCGGTTGTAACATCATCCATGCCACCTACCGGCATTACGCTGCCATTTGTCAGTTATGGAGGAAATGCATTGCTATTATTTATGGGGTCCTTTGGGATTTTATTGAACATTTCCCGTCATTCTGCTACTTAACATGATTAGGTTACAATAATATATATTATGTAAATCGGAGAGAAAAATGAAGATTATTATGACTGGTGGCGGCACCGGTGGACACATTTATCCGGCTATTGCCATCGCTGATAAAATTAAGCGAAAACACCCTGAGGCAGAAATCATTTTTGTTGGAACAAAAAAGGGAATGGAAGGACAACTGATACCTAAACATGGTTATAAAATCAGATTTATCACTGTGAGCGGGTTTAATCGAAAAAATTTACTTAAAAATATTATAACAATAAGAGATTTGCTCAAAGGGAATCGGCAGGCAAAGAAAATCATTAATGAATTCAAACCGGACTTGGTTATTGGAACCGGCGGTTATGTATGTGGACCTATAGTCCGGGCTGCTTATAAGAAAGGCATTCGAACATTTATTCATGAGCAGAATGCCTTTCCGGGTTTGACCAATCGTCTATTGGAACGTTATGTTGATAAAGTATTCATAAGCTTTCCTGAATCTGCAGATTACTTTAAGCATCCGGAAAAATTGATTGTATCAGGCAACCCAATTCGAAAAGAGTTTCTGGTTTCAGGTATCCATGATTTCCGACAAAAATTGGACATAAAACCATCTGAATTTTTTATTCTCTGTTTTAGTGGAAGCTTGGGAGCCGAAAAGATCAACTCTGTCATAGCGGAAGCGATAGATACTCTAAGTGAAATTCCCATCGTGAAGTTGGTGTTTATAACAGGGAAAACCTATTACAAAATCATCGTAGATCACTTAAAAAACAAAGGGATTTCAACAGTAGGAACAATTACAGTTTTACCCTATGCGGATAATATTCATGAATATATAATGGCAGCTGATTTGATCATTAGTCGGGCAGGCGCTTTAACCATATCAGAAATTACTGCATGCGGTCGGCCGGCAATTCTTATCCCGTCTCCCAACGTAACGGGGAACCATCAATATTACAACGCAAAGGTTTTGGCAGATCAAGGAGGGGCCATTCTTATGGAAGAAAAAGATTTAACGTCAGAGAATTTAATAGGCACTTTATTGCGTCTTATAAACAATAGGGAGGTTTTGAATACCATGGCACATTCCAGTCAGAGAGTGGGAAGAATCGATGGAGCTGATGTGATTTATGATCATTTGGGATTGTAAACAGGCACGTTTCATACCGGAAAGGCATAGTATGACTTTATAATAGGAGTGTCGCAGTGTCCCTTGGCGGAGGTGTCGATTGGTTGGAAAGTTATCACATAACAGGGGGGAAGATACTGGAGGGTGACCATACTCTAAATGGTGCAAAAAATGCAGTGCTTCCCATCTTAGCAGCTACCATTGTATCCGGACGTACCAGTCGAATTGAGAATTGCCCGAACCTATCTGATGTGCGTACTATGGGGGCAATTTTAAAGGAAATGGGTTGCAAAGTTCTATGGGAGGGAGATACAATTTCAGTGGACTCCTCTTCGGTAGACACCTTTGTCATACCTCAACACTTAATGAAAGAAATTCGATCGTCGGTATTTTTAATGGGCCCTACTCTTGCCCGCTGTGGACAGGTAAACCTAAGCAATCCCGGAGGGTGTGCGATCGGGCGAAGACCTATAGATATTCATCTTTCTGCATTAAAGCGTCTTGGGGTGGAGATTCATGAAAGAGATGGTTATTTAGAGTGCAAGACAAAAGGCCTGGTCGGAAATATAATTCCTTTAGAGTTTCCAAGTGTAGGTGCTACTGAAAATACGATGATGGCAGCTCTGATGGCGGAAGGAGAAACTCGGATCCTCAATGGTGCAAAAGAGCCCGAAATTATTGATCTTCAAAACTATTTAAGAAGCTGCGGTGCTGACATTTCCGGTGCAGGCACTGACGAAATACGCATTGTCGGAAAAAACCCACTTTTTGAAACTACGTATCAGGTGATTCCGGATCGGATTGAAGGAGGTACAATATTAGCTGCTGTGGCAGCAACAGGAGGGCAGGTTGTATTGAAAAATGCAATACCGGATCATATGGAAGCCACCCTGAAAATACTGGAAGAAGCAGGCTGTAATGTAATACGGGAGCCCAACAGAATTTCATTAAAAGCCCCAAACTGTTTAAAAGGCGTAAAGCACGTTGTAACGCAACCATACCCGGGTTTCCCAACTGATATGCAGTCTCAAGTAATTGCTTTACTGGTACGTTCCGATGGAAGTTCTAGAATAACTGAAACCATTTTTGAAAATCGTTTTAAGTATGTAGAAGAATTAAACAAAATGGGTGCGAAGATCAGACTGGAAGGAAGGACGGCAACGGTTACCGGAGTCAACCACTTGAAAGGAACCAGGGTATCCGCTCAGGATTTGCGAGGAGGAGCATCTTTAGTCATTGCAGGTTTGGTTGCAGAAGGGGATACTGTTGTTGATCAAGTTTATCATATTGACAGGGGTTACGAACGATTAGAAACAGTTCTATCCAAATTAGGAGCCGAAATTACAAGAAGGACCAGTCAGATAATATAGAAGGATAAAAAATGGTACAGGAGAAACCTAGGAGAAGAAAAAAAAGAAGGAAAAAATATTATCTACTAAAGCTGATATTATTTATTATGCTGGGAGTAGGCATTTACTATTTTTTAACCTCAGATTTTTTTCAAATACAAGAGTTGACAGTGGTCAACAACAAATATTATACAGCGGAGCAGATTATTAGTATCGGTGAAATAAAAAAAGGAGGGAATCTGTTTCAGGAATCTACTGCAGAGATAAAGGACAAGCTATTAAAGGACCCTTATATAAAAAATATAAAGGTGTCCAGAAAACTTCCTGATGAGATTGTTATTACTGTTGAGGAGAGACAAGAAACAGCAGCCATTCCTTTTGGTGAAAGCTACATCCTTATTGATAAGGAAGGCATGATTCTAAGAGAAACCGACGTTGAACCCACATTGCCACTTTTGCTGGGTATGACCTTGTCTAACATTGAAACAGGGACACCTTTACGTGTAGAAGAAAATGCGGTTTTAAACGATACCTTAAAGCTACTAGAAGCAATGGAGAAAAATGAAATCTTTTTTAAAAAGATTCAGATCTCTACTATTATTATCAAAGCTTATATTTATGACAACCTGATTTGCGAAGGAACACCGGAAAACATTATGAAAAGCATGGACGAGCTTCCGGATGTGTTGTATGATTTATATATAAAAGGAATTGAACGCGGAGTTATTATGGTGGGCGGAAATGGGTATTATTCCTTTAGCCCTTCGGTTGAATAGGAATAGAAATATGAAAGAGGAGAGACAGATGAAAAACAAGGGTGGCATAGTGGTCATTACAGTTCTGGCACTGTTAATCGGACTGATCATATCTGTCCAAATCAGTACTACAGAAAGCTCCGATGTGGGGGGCCTTATTCCTGTTGGCAAGCTTGTAGGTTTAGAGCAGCAACTAAAAGATCTTCGTACGGAAAAAGAAACCATCATGCAGGAATATCTGGAATTAGAAGCACGTCTTGAGGAAATTGAGCAAAAGAATTTAAGTGAAAATGCTTTAATGCAAGTAGTTACCCAAGACTTGGAAAAATATAAAATGGGCTCCGGCGTAGTAGATGTTGTAGGACCCGGGATTATTGTCACTGTTGACGACCCCATCCCTATTGAAGGTAATCCGGGTGACGGATACAGTACCATCATGGTTCGGTATGATCTCCTTCTTTCACTAGTCAATAAATTAAAAGATGCGGGAGCAGAGGCGATTTCCATAAATGGTCAAAGGATTATCGCAACAACAGAAATTAGCCTGGCCGGCGACAATGTGAACATTAATGCCATCCCCACTGCACCTCCTTATACGATCAAGGCCATAGGAAATCCCGATACATTGGAGTCCACATTAACCATACGGTATGGCATTGTAGAAACCATGAGAAACAATTACGGGCTTCAAGTGAGTCTGTCTAAACAGAAAGAATTAACCATTCCCAGATATAGTGGTGTAATCAAATTCCGCTATGCGAAAGCTGTGGATGAAGTTACCGAAACGGTAGAAGAATGAATATAGGTAGGTGTTTGGCATGAAAAGGAAGCTTAGACTCCTATTGATGTTTGCATTTTGTTTGCTTTTGGGCTTTTCCCTTATTGTTCTTAGTAAAATGACTAACGGCCAGCATCTTTACGTATCCACCAAAGTAGTGGATGACTATAAAATAACCATTGAAGGAGAGCGGCAGGATATGGAAAACCTAAAGACTTTAGTTGAAGATGCACAAAAAAAGCTGGACGAATATGAGGCTTTAGCTGAGGCAAATGAAGATTTAACTCGGGAATTGGAAGAACGAATGTTGGCTGATATTGCATTTTATCAATTGGCCAGTGGAAGTGTAGCCGCCAGGGGTCCAGGTGTGGTGGTCATGATTGATGACGGAGATAGAGAACTGGAATCATGGGAAGATCCAAATGATATATTGGTTCATGATCTGGATTTACTATTGATAATCAATGAACTCAAGGCCTCCGGAGCAGAGATGATTTCCGTTAACGGACAACGATTGGTGGACGAAACCTCCATTTCCTGTTCAGGTTATACGGTTCGTATTAATGAACAATTTTTTGCAAGGCCTTTCATAATCAAAGCCATAGGAGACGGCTCCCGCATGTCTGCGGCTCTCATCGGACCCGGGGGCTACGGGACTTGGTTAAAAGAATGGGGCCTCCTTTTTAAAGTAAAAATTACTGACGATATTTTAATTCCCAAATATACTGAAGAACGTAATTATAAATATATGGGAGCTGTTGATAAAGTAAAGGAAGGTGGAAACAATTGATCATTGCAATGGCAATCGGGTTGACCGTAGGTTTGGTTTTAGGGTTTACTTTTAATATTACTTACCCGTCTGAGTTTTCCTTTTATATTACAATGGGATTGTTGGCTGCAATGGACTCTTTACTGGGTGCTGTAAGATCTTATATGGAAGATAAATACAACAATCTTATATTTATAAGTGGTTTTTTAGTCAATGCTGTTTTAGCTGCGGTTTTGGTTTATCTGGGAGACCGTTTGGGCGTGCCTCTGTATTATGCAGTTATTTTTGTATTTGGTGGGCGCTTGTTTCAAAACCTGGCAGTTATCAGACGTATTATTATAGACAAGTATTTCCTTAAAAAAGAATCAGGTAACTACAAGAAATAGATGCATTGCTTACATCAATATGCTATAATTAGTATTATTCCTATTAGGAGGTTCCCCAACATGTTGCAGTTTGAAGTTCACGAGGAGAAAAACGCTCAAATTAAAGTAATCGGTATTGGTGGAGGCGGTAGTAACGCCGTAAACCGGATGATAGATGCAGGGCTCAAAGGAGTCACTTTTATTGCAATAAATACGGACAAGCAGGCCCTATCCGGGTCAAAAGCAGAAACTAAAATTCAAATTGGAGAAAAATTAACCAAAGGATTAGGTGCCGGAGCCAATCCGGAAATCGGTCAAAAAGCGGCAGAGGAGAACATTGACGATCTCAGTAAGTACATAGCCGGATCCGATATGGTGTTTATAACAGCCGGTATGGGTGGAGGCACGGGAACCGGTGCAGCGCCTATTGTGGCTAAAGCGGCTAAGGACGCAGGGATTCTTACTGTCGGTGTAGTAACCAAGCCTTTTACCTTTGAGGGAAAAAAGAGAAGAGAACATGCGGAATTAGGTATTAAATTCTTAAAAAAATATGTAGACTCTTTAGTGGTGGTACCAAACGATAAGTTGCTGCAAATTTCGGAAAAGAATACAACCATGTTGGAAGCTTTCAATATGGCAGATGAGGTATTAAAGCAGGGAGTCCAAGGTATATCGGATCTGATTGCAGAGGCCGGTCTCATTAATTTGGATTTTGCAGATGTAAAAACAGTCATGAATGATCGAGGCATTGCCCACATGGGTGTAGGAAGCGGAAAGGGAGAAAAGCGGGTCCAGGAAGCG
Source organism: Eubacteriales bacterium (assembly GCA_028680875.1). Lineage (GTDB taxonomy): Bacteria > Bacillota > Clostridia > Peptostreptococcales > Anaerovoracaceae > JAQUJQ01. The sequence continues at coordinate 5,288 of JAQUJQ010000025.1, read as the reverse complement.
GTAAAGGATGCCATCGAAAGCCCATTGCTTGAAACCAGCATCGATGGAGCAAAAGCTATTCTGTTAAACATCATGGGTGGCTATGATTTGGGTATGCTTGAAGTGAATGAGGCAGCAGATCAGATTGAAAAAGCAGCAGACAAGGATGCCATTGTAATTTTTGGTGCATCTGTAAAAGAAGAACTTCAGGACGAAATTATCATTACGGTGATAGCCACCGGATTTGAAGATGATGTATCAGCTGCATCAAACAGAGATAACTTACGACCGGACAAAGAAAGTGACAAAACAGAAAAGGGAGAAGAAGCAGATCAGGCAGAGTTCAGAGGGGATCAGACCGAAGAGATCGAAAACGAATTCGATAAGAGATATAACACCGACTTCGCAATACCATCCTTCCTGAATAGAGATAAAAGCGGAAGATTTTAAAAAAGATGTAACTGAGAAGCCGGGGTCATTACCGGCTTTTGTTTATTTAAGATAAGGGGATAAGACAAGGGGACGTTTTGCTTGTCTTATCAAAAAAGACAGGCAAAACGTCCCTTTGTCTTAAATATAACCATGAAATTCATTTCCTCTTTGGACAATCCTATATTGAAACAAGTAAAAAAACTACAGCGAAGAAAAGACAGGGATCAACATGGTTGCTATCTCATTGAAGGCTTTCATTTAACAACAGAAGCCTTGAATAATATAGAAGATTTAGAGTTGACCCTAATCCGGGAATCCATTATTGATGGGGAGGAAAGCAAAGAAGTAGAAAGCCTGATCGGGAGATTGGAAGGGGCTGGAATTCAAGTCTTTAAAGTCTCCAATCATGCCTTTGACCGGGTTGCTGATACAGAAACACCCCAGGGTCTTTTATCGGTGGTAAAACGGAAAGAGTGGACTTCTAAAAAGTTTTTTACTAATAACGATAGATTAGGGACCAGCAATGTCGTGGTATTGGATCGACTTCAGGATCCCGGTAATGTCGGCACCATTTTACGTACCGCAGACGGGGCTGACTTTTTAGGAGCTATAATCTTAAAGGGCACCGCCGATGTTTATGGACCGAAAATTGTACGATCCGCAGCCGGATCTTTATTTCGTCTGCCTCTTCTCTTTATGGATTCACCAAAAGAAGCAATTGAACTTATTCATCAATATGGGAAGCATTTGATAGTGGCTGCTCCACATTGTGAACAATACTATTTTGAACAGCAATTGAGAGAGAACATCGCATTGGTTGTAGGAAACGAAGGCGGAGGGGTGAGCGATCTGTTTTTGGAACAGGCGGATGTGCAGGTTAAAATTCCCATGAGAAATTCGGTGGAATCTCTAAATGTTGCAGTAGCAGCAGGAATTCTAATGTATGAAACGATAAGACAGAAAAACATGATATAATAACGGAGGGGAAAAATAGACTATGCAAACACAGCTATCAGAAATTTTGCGAGAAGCAAAGGAACAGCTGAAACAAGCTAAAACCGACAGAGAAACAGAAGAACTCAGAGTGAAGTTACTGGGTAAGAAAGGGCAGTTGACAGGGATTCTCCGCTCGATGGGTTCCCTGGGACCTGAGGAGAGAAAGGCACTGGGCAAGGCGGCCAATTCGGTTAGAGCTGAAATCGAAGAACTGTTGGAAGAGAAGTTTGCTGCCTTAAAAGAAAAACAAAAAGAACTTAGATTTAAGGTGGAACGCATTGACGTTACTGAACCCGGCAGGCAAATACCACTGGGGTCCAAACATCCTATTACTGTTACGATAGAGGAAATCTCAAGGGTTTTTATGAGTATGGGTTATTCCATTGCCGAGGGCCCGGAGGTAGAAACCGTATACTTTAATTTTGATGCACTCAATGCAGGGCCCAATCATCCTTCCAGAGATTTATCAGACACCTTTTATATAACGGATGATATATTACTGAGAACCCAGACATCTCCGGTGCAGGCCAGAACTTTGCTGAAACAGGCTCCCCCGATAAAAATAATTTCTCCCGGCCGGTGCTTCCGTTGTGATACACCCGATGCAACTCATTCTCCAATGTTTCATCAGGTGGAAGGCTTATTGGTGGACGAAGGAGTTTCAATGTCTGATTTAAAAGGGACCTTGGATTACTTTGCAAAGCAGTTGTTTGGTTCGGATTTACAAACTAAGTTCCGACCTCATTTTTTCCCATTCACAGAACCAAGCGCAGAAATGGATGTTTCATGTTTCAAATGCAAAGGCAAAGGATGCAGGGTTTGCAAAGGCAGCGGTTGGATTGAGATATTAGGCTGTGGTATGGTCCATCCCAATGTATTGGCAGTGGGTGGCATAGATACAGAACGGTATACGGGCTTTGCCTTTGGCATGGGAGTTGAGCGAATTGCCATGTTAAAATACGGCATTGACGATATTCGTTTATTCTACGAGAATGACATGCGCTTTATTGGCCAGTTTAAATAGGAGGGAATACCAGTGTTAGTTTTCAGAGAATGGTTGAACGAATACACGGATGTAACTATAGATTCAGATCAATTCTGCGAAAGGATGGTTATGTCCGGATCGAATATAGAAACGGCGGATCGTTATGGTGAAGGCATTAAAAATATCGTGGTTGGTAAAATCTTAAACCTGGAGAAACATCCCGATGCTGACAAGTTGCTGGTTTGTATGCTGGATGTTGGGCAAGATGAACCGGTTCAGATCGTAACCGGAGCCACCAATGTTTTTGTTGGTGCTTTTGTCCCTGTAATTCTACATGGGGGGAGACTCCCTAATGGGCAGATAATAAAAAAAGGCAAATTGCGGGGAGTTGAATCCTTTGGAATGCTTTGTTCTGCCAAGGAGTTGGGGTACGAAGACAAGGTGATCCCAACAGCCCACAAAGACGGAATTTGGATACTTGACCGTGATTATACTTTGGGGCAGGATATAGTTGAAGCCTTAGAGCTGGCCGGAGAAGTAGTAGATTTTGAAATTACTCCAAATCGGCCGGATTGTCTTTCAATGATTGGTATGGCCAGGGAAACGGCGGCAACATTTAAGGGCTCTTTACGCTATCCGGACAGTAATTGTAAAAAAGAAAAAGGGCAGGCACAGGATTATATTGATGTACAAATTAATAAGCCGGAGCTTTGTAATCGCTATGTAGCACGGGTTATTACAGATGTAAAAATCGGACCATCTCCTTGGTGGTTACAGAAACGACTTATGTATGCAGGAATGCGACCAATTAATAACATGGTTGATATAACAAACTATGTTATGTTGGAGTATGGTCAGCCATTACATGCTTTTGATATCCAAAACATCAAAGGGAATAAGATAATCGTGGATACAGCAAAGGACGGAGAGGTTTTTATCACTTTGGACGGTACTGAGAGAAAACTATTCGAAGGTATGTTGCTTATAAAAGACCAGGAGCGCCCGGTGGCGATTGCCGGAGTTATGGGCGGTCTGAATTCGGAGATTCAACAAGATACAACAACAATTATAATAGAATCAGCGAATTTTAACGGAGATAGCATACGTACTACTTCAAAAAAATTAGGATTACGAACAGAAGCCTCCTCACGCTTTGAAAAAGGAATTGATTCAAACTTGGCGGAAGTGGCTGCAGATCGTGTTTGCAGACTGGCGGAACTTCTGGAGGCGGGTACAGTGGTTGGAGGCCGGGTTGATTCCTATCCGATACAAAGAGAAGTAAAACCGGTTGCTGTTCGAGCCAATCGGGTCAATCAAGTCCTTGGGACTAACATTCCTCAAAGTGAAATGGAAGACATTTTTACCAGGCTTGAGATGAAAGTTGATTCGAAAGATGGGATCATGCTGGTGAGTCCTCCTACAATTCGTCAGGATTTAGAGTTGGAAGTGGATTTTATTGAAGAGGCGGCAAGAATGTTTGGATATGATCAGATGCCGGTAACCATTCCGAAGGGGAATAATCAATCACAAAAATCCGAAGCATTGATCCTTCGAGATATGACAAGAGAAGCTTTGGTGGGAATGGGAGCCAGTGAGATCCAAACCTATTCCTTTGTAAGTCCAAAAGGCTTGGATCAGATTAAGATTGCTGAAGATAGTCAAATGAGAGATGGCATTCGCTTAATCAATCCTCTGGGAGAGGAAAACAGCATGATGAGAACTTCATTGTTACCCAATATGCTTGAGGTTTTAGAAAGAAATTTCTCCCGTAATATTCCTGCTGTTAAGGCTTTTGAAATCGGAAATATATTTTTAAATATAGAGGGAGAATTGGGCCTGCCAATTGAAAAAGAAGGGTTATGCATTGCTTGTTATGGAGAAGAGCAAAGCTTTTTTACATTAAAAGGCATGGTGGATGAAATGCTTTTTAAAGTTGGAATCCGAGATTTACAATATGTATCGGAAATGTCTTTGGAGACCTATCATCCGGGGAGATGTGCTAAAATTTATTATCAAGAAAAGGAGCTGGGCATAATCGGTGAACTTCACCCTGATGTTTCGGAACAGTATAATATTGATACAAGAGTATATTGTTGTACACTGGATTTTCAAAAGGTAGTTGAATTGGCAGATCGTGAACGTCATTACGTTCCTTTACCCAAATATCCTGCAATGTCTCGAGATATTGCCTTATTGGTTGATGAAGAGATTAAAGTAGCAGATATAGAAGCTATTATAAAGTACAAAGCATCCCCATTATTAGAATCTGTGGTATTGTTTGATGTTTACCGGGGGAAACAAATCCCACAGAGCCAGAAAAGTGTGGCCTTTTCCTTGACTTACCGTGCAATCGACAGGACGCTTACAGATGAGGAGGTTGTCGAAGTACACGACAGGGTTTTACTTGAATTAAAAGAAAAATTAAATGCTGCTTTAAGAGAAATCTAATCACAGGTAGGATTGCCAGATTGGAGGTTCATTATAATGGAGGAAGTGCGAAATAAAGTAAATGTAAAGATCTATGGGCAGGAGTTCACTATCTCAGGCGAACTACCAAGGGATCAAATAATACAGATTGCTGATTATGTGGATCGTAAGATGCAAAAATTGGAAGAGTCCATACCTTCTTGTTCATTATCATCCTTAGCTGTGTTGACTGCGGTCAATTGTGCAGACGAATACTATAAAACAGTTAGGTTGGTAAAGGAATTGGAAAGTAAGAATGCACAGTTGGAAAAAGATTCCCAACATTATGTTCAGCTTTGGGAAGAAGCAAAAAAGAACTTCTTACAATATAAAGAAGATGCCCAATCTGCCATAGAATCCAAAAATGAATTACAGACTCTGTTTAACGAAAGAACTGTGGAATGCAATCAACTTTCGTCCCAACTGCGTG
>JAQUJQ010000024.1 GCA_028680875.1 Eubacteriales bacterium | reverse complement strand
TGGTTTCTATCGTATCCTTTTATATATGCCATATATTTCACCTCGTGCAATAATATGACTTTATTATACTATTTAACAGGCCCAAAGTCCACCATTTTCAATACTTTAGGCCTGTTTCAATACGAGAATTCTCACACAGTCTGACGGCCCTTTGTAGATTTTGCCGCAGAGGTGGGGATTATCAATGGTTACCCTATGGCTGACGGTGGTTTACAGTTTAGACCGGAGAATCCCGTATCGCGGGAGGAATCCATGCAAATGATTTATCAAACAGTTAAAAACTCCGGATTAGGCCATTCTCCGGACCAAACTCTTTCCCATAAATATGAGGAACAGCTTATCTCCAATCAGATAGCACCTTGGGCCTGGGAATGCGTTGCTTATGGATTGGAATACGGAATCCTGGAGAAGAGTGAACTGGCGGGTTTCCGTACTGCTTCCGGTGCTTCCGTGCCTGCCACCAGAGAATTGGCAGCCCGTTGGACTGCGAAAGCTCTCAATCGGCCACTTATATCTGCTACCTCTTTAAATTATATTGATAAAGAACAAATTGAAGCAGATAATATATTTTATGTGGATTTGCTTAACCGTATGTCCATCATGGTAGGGGACAATAACGGAAGGTTTAATCCAAAATCCAATATTAAACGAGTGGAATTTGCGGTTATATGCACAAAGGTATACGATCTTGCTGGTAGTCCTTATGATTGCAACCGAGAAATTGGTTACTTTCAAGGGACGATCATCGGAGTTAATGATCAAAAGAATAAAATCTATTTGTCTATGACAGATGGGTCTCTAAGAGTTATTGATCTTAAGGATAAAGTTTCCATTGTATTAAACGGGGAAATTACATATAATGGTCTTGATAAGATTCAAAGTGGCAGGGATGTAATAATTGCCTGGGGTCCTTTTGACCAAGTTCATATTAATACTAAGGCTTTGCTGGGCGAAGGCACCGTTCTTGGAATCACCTCATTGGACGGTGATTGCAAGGAGATTTCTATACGTCTTTCTGATGGTGCTATCGTATATTATTTCTTGGTTAGGGAAACCTTTATTCAAGAGGAGCCTAAAAAGGGTCAGGATGTTATGTTCATCGCCGATGGCGTAAAAATCATTGAAATTAAAAAGCAATAATCGAATTGTATGTATAATCCGTGAAATCTTTTGTTTGTTTCAAATTAATGGCAATCAACTTATTTATATGATGTGAAAAAAGCGAATAAAAAAGAAAAGGGGGTACTATGGAAACCACAAATCAAATGGATGAAACCATTCTAAAAAAGAAGAAGGTGATTGAGCTTCGCGAAATCGCCAAAGCCTTTGGCATTTCCGGCTATCAATCCATGCGAAAGGCAGATTTAATGGCAGCTTTGATTGCAAAAAAGGAATCGGATAAGCCAAAGGAAGAACCAAAGGAAGAACATAAAGAAGAACATAAGGAAGAACATAAAGAAGAACATAAGGAAGAACCAAAGGAAGAACCAAAAAAATTCTATCATTCCAGTGAGGATCGGCCTGAAGTTGAAGGAATTCTGGACTTGGCAGATGGAGGGTTTGGTTTTTTACGTTTTCACAACTTTCTTACCAGTGACCAGGATGTTTACGTTTCACCGGCGCAAATCCGAAGGTTTAACCTAAAAACAGGAGATAAAATCAAAGGCATCGCCAGAAAGCCAAACGATGGTGAGAAATTCGGCGCCATTCTCTTTATTAAAGAAGTGAATGAAGATGAGCCCGGTGTTTCTATGCGGCGACCTGATTTTGACAGCCTGACACCTATCTTTCCTAATAAACGTATTTCTCTTGAAAATGGTTCGACAGAACTTTCAATGCGTCTTATCGATTTGGTTGCTCCCATCGGCAAGGGACAAAGAGGATTGATTGTAGCACCACCTAAAGCAGGCAAAACCGTACTGTTAAAAAAAGTGGCATCCAGCATTGAGAGAATGTACCCGGATATAGAATTAATAGTACTTCTGGTGGATGAACGTCCTGAGGAAGTTACTGATATGCAGCGCTCCATTTCCGGTGAAGTTATATACTCAACTTTCGATGAGATGCCTTCCAATCATGTGAAGGTGGCAGAAATGGTTTTGGCAAGAGCTCAACGATTAGTAGAACATGGAAAGGATGTAGTTATTTTACTTGACAGTATCACCAGACTGGCTCGGGCTTACAACCTGGTGATTCCGCCAACGGGCAGAACTCTGTCCGGTGGTTTGGATCCGGGAGCCCTCCATAAACCAAAGAAGTTCTTTGGAGCCGCCCGTAACATGGAGGAGGGGGGAAGCATCACCATCTTAGCTACAGCACTTATCGAGACCGGCAGCCGTATGGACGATGTAATTTTCGAGGAATTCAAGGGCACCGGCAATATGGAACTCCATTTAGATCGTAAATTATCAGAGAAGCGGATTTTCCCCGCAATAAATCTAAACAAATCCGGTACAAGAAGAGAAGATCTTCTCATGTCTCAAGATGAAATGGAAGCAATTTGGTATATGCGTCGGGCTTTGTCCAATCAAGGAACTCAGGAAGTTACCGAAACCATTATAGACTACCTGGCTCATACTAAAACAAATGCTGATTTTATACAGATTATCAAAAAAACTCGATTGGAATAAAAACTTATGAATTTAAAAAAGATTTTTATGAAAGGTGCTTGTCCTACTAAAATAGGAGGTCAGGCAGTCCTGGAAGGTATTATGATGAAAGGCGGGGATCGAACCGCTGTTGTTATCCGTAAACCTAAGGGAGACATGCATATTAAAATAGAACCGCTCAAGGAACAATCCGGGTGGAAGAAGATACCTCTCATTCGAGGTGTGTTTATCTTTGTTGACGCTTTGGTAACAGGAACCAGGACCCTTCTTTATTCTGCAGAAGTACTGGAACAGGCAGAAGGCGCTGAAATACAAGAGGAGGATAGATTAACCATTTGGCTTGAGAAAAAATTCGGTGAAAAAAATGCATTTAGTATTATGCTCTATTTCTCAGTGGCTTTGGCGATTGTTTTTACGGTAGGAGTATTTATCATATTACCTACCTGGTTAGTCAGTATCTTTGGAACTCTCACTCAAAATGAAGTGATCTTGAATCTTATTGAGGGTTTTTTACGTATTTTGATGTTTGTATTATATATTTTAGTCATTTCACGAATGAAGGACATTCAGAAAGTGTTTCAATTTCACGGAGCAGAGCATAACTGCATCCATTGCTATGAAAACGGCTTAGAATTAACTCCGACAAATTGCATGGGATTTGAAACTCTACATCCCAGATGCGGTACAAGCTTTTTGATGTTTGTGATGGTTATCAGCTTGCTGTTGTTTTCCCTTTTAGGCTGGCCAAATTTGTTTTGGAGAATTACATCAAGGCTTTTGTTGATGCCAGTGATTGCCGGCCTTTCTTATGAGCTTCTTCGCCTGGCGGGGAAGGGAGATTCACTCCTTATTAAATTGCTCAGCATGCCCGGCCTTGCCCTTCAAAAGCTGACCACTAAGAAGCCCGATGAAAAACAATTGGAGGTGGCTATCGCTGCTATGAAGGCAGTTCTCAATCCGGAAGGGCCAAAAGAATTTATTGGCGGAACAGATGTGGAAGGAAATCTATATGAGCTTGTTGATTAAAGAACTGCTACATTTGGCCCAAGTACGGTTTACCGATGAAGGTTGCCTTACGCCGGGTCTGGATGCGGAAATCCTTCTTTGTTATATGTTGAATCGGGACAAGAGTTATCTCTTTCTTCACTATGGTGACACCTTGGATGAAAAGGCATGCGAAGAATATTTCAGGTTGGTGGATATCAGAGCAAGTGGTAAACCGGTCCAGTATATCACCGCTCAACAGGAATTTATGGGCCTTCCTTTTATAGTCAATGAGCACGTATTAATTCCCAGACAGGATACGGAAACTCTGGTGGAAACTGCAATAGAAGAAATAAAAAAACGGGAGGTGCCATTTGGAGGCTTCCGGATTTTGGACCTTTGCTGTGGAAGTGGTTCCATTGCAGTAAGCCTGGCGTATCATTTGAAGCCGGTTAAAATGAAAATTATAGGTTCGGATATAAGCGTAGAAGCTTTAAATATTGCAAAAATAAATGCTAAAATTAATGAGGTGGAGGAGATTCAGTTTATTGAAGGGGATCTTTTTACACCCTTTCCAAAGAATAAAAAAGGAGCAGGGAAAAAGAAATTTGACTTAATAATCAGTAACCCCCCTTATATTCCCAGTAGAGTGTTACCTACTCTGATGCGTGAGGTACGGGATCATGAGCCTATGTTGGCATTGGATGGCGGAGAGGACGGAGTTGATTTTTACATTAAGATCCTAAGGGAGGCTCCTGCTTATTTAAAAAAAGATGGACTTCTACTTATGGAAATCGGCTATGATCAAGGAGAGATTTTAACTGCTTTGACAGAGGCGGCAGGAGCATATAAGCCGGTTAAAATAATTAAAGATCTTGCCGGAAATGATAGGGTCGTCCGAATTACACTTGGTGGTTAAATGAATAAAAAAATACTTGCGAAAAAAAGGCGCTTGTGCTAACATATAATAGCTGTCGTTTAGAATGAAAACTTCAGATTGAATTAATGAAGGAAGGTGCAATAGATGAAGGAAGGAATCCATCCTAAATATATGGAATGCAAGGTCGTTTGTGCTTGCGGAAATGAATTTGTTACTAAGTCCACAAAGGGAGAAATTAGATTGGATGTTTGCTCTGCCTGTCACCCGTTCTTTACAGGACAGCAAAAATTCATCAACCGTGGTGGGCGTGTTGAAAAATTCAAGAAAAAGTTCAACATGGATTAGCATAAAAAATGACCGGAAATTTGAATTTCCGGTTTTTTTTAAAAAAATCCAGCATAGTAGGAGTTGAAGAAATAGATGTTTGATAAGTTAGATTTTATGGTTGGAAAATACGATGAGTTGAGTCTGAAGGCCTCTGATCCGGCTGTGATTGCAGATCAGGATCAATGGCGGACCTATGTTAAGGAAATGTCGGATATGGAACCCATCGTGAACAAATATAAGGAATATAAAAAGGCCAAGGAAGAGTTGACAGGCACTAAGGAAATGTTAAATGAGAGCGGCATTGACGAGGAGCTGCGGGAACTGGCCAAGTTGGAGCTTTCCGATTTAGAGAACCGCCTGGAGGTTTATAGTGGAGAGCTGCAGATTTTGCTGTTACCAAAAGACCCCAACGATGAAAAGAATGTTATTATGGAGATTCGAGCCGGTACCGGCGGAGAAGAGGCAGCTCTATTCAGTGGAGACCTTCTTCGGATGTATACCCGCTATGGAGAACGTCACAACTGGAAGGTGGAGTTGATCGATCTTAACGAAACCGGAATTGGCGGAGTCAAAGAAGCTGTCATTCTCATAAAGGGCAAGGGAGCCTATTCCAGACTCAAATACGAAAGCGGGGTTCATCGGGTCCAGCGGGTGCCGGAAACCGAATCAAGCGGACGAATCCATACTTCTGCAGCTACCGTTGCAGTACTGCCGGAGATTGATGATGTGGAAGTAGACCTCAATCACAATGATGTACGGGTAGATGTATTCCGTTCCTCCGGAAACGGAGGGCAGTCGGTGAACACAACCGATTCAGCGGTGAGACTTACTCATGAGCCGACAGGAATTGTTGTTACCTGTCAGGATGAAAAGTCTCAGTTAAAAAATAAGGATAAGGCTTTTAAGGTTTTGCGTGCAAAGCTTTACGATATGAAAATCCAGGAACAAAATAAGGAGATCTCCGAAACCCGAAAGAGCCAAGTGGGCAGCGGGGACCGAAGCGAACGGATCCGAACCTATAATTTCCCTCAGGGGCGAGTATCAGATCACCGGATCAGTTTGACCATATATAAGCTGGATTATTTCCTGGATGGAGATCTGGATGAGATTATTGATGCCCTTATCACATCAGACCAGGCAGAAAAAATGAAGAATTTCTAATATGAAAACAAAAATTTATGATATACAGAAATTTAATGACCAGGCCATGGCACATATAAAAGAAGCGGCTGACATCCTCAAGAAGGGCGGCCTTGTGGCTTTTCCTACAGAAACCGTCTATGGATTAGGAGCAGATGCATTGAATCCACAGGCGGTGGCTGCTATTTATGCAACAAAGGGCAGGCCATCGGATAATCCCATGATTGTTCATGTAGCCGGTATGGACCAGCTATATGAACTTTCATCTCTGCAGTCGGAGGTTATCACCAAGCTGACGAAAAGGTTTTGGCCGGGCCCTTTAACACTAGTTCTTCCAAAGAAAGAAAAAGTACCGGATGTGACCACCGGAGGTCTATCAACTATAGCAATCCGTATGCCGGACCATCCGGTAGCATTGGAGTTGATCAAACAGTCCGGCTGTCCAATTGCCGCTCCCAGCGCCAACCTTTCCGGACGCCCCAGCCCTACAAAGGGTGACCATGTGATTGAGGATCTGAATGGAAAGATACCAATGATTTTGAAAGGGGGCAATTGCCGGGTAGGAATTGAATCAACAGTATTGGATTTAACGAGTGAAATCCCCACTATATTACGGCCGGGCATTTTGACACAGGGAGATTTGGAAATGGTAATCGGAGACAAAGTGGTTCTGGATCCGGCTCTAGATCGAAAAAAACATCAGGAGATTCTTTCTCCGAAGGCGCCGGGCATGAAATACACCCATTATGCCCCAAAAGCTGAGATGATTGTTATTCGGGGGAATCAGGATCGAGTAAGGATTGAGATTGAAAGGTTGAAAAAGGTAAACGAGGAGAAGGGAAGAATAGTGGGTGTGATTCTCTTTGAGGAACAGGCGTTTCGACAGGCAGCCCATGATTTTTTTGCTAAACTGCGGTTATTGGATGATCAAGGAGTGGATTTAATTCTGGCAGGGGCATTAAATGATGAAAATCCTATTGGCTTTGCTGTAATGAACCGGATGCTCAAGTCAGCCGGTTATCACATAATAGAAGTATAGAAGATAATTTACGACATGAGGAGGAACCTATTATGAAACTGGCTATTGCTGCCGATCACGGCGGATTTGAACTGAAGGAACAAATTAAAGAACATCTTATTAAAAGGGATATAGAAGTAGTGGATTTAGGCACCCATGATTGCCAATCGGTGGATTACCCGACTTTTGGAAAAGCTTGTGGAGAGGAAGTCGCTTCAGGGAGAGTGGAAAGAGGTATCGTCTGTTGTGGGACCGGTGTGGGTATTTCTATAGCGGCTAATAAGGTAAAGGGCATTCGATGTGCCTTAGCTACCAATGTTTTTATGGCAGAAATGGCAAAACGACATAATAATGCCAATATATTGGCTTTAGGGGGAAGAGTTCTAAGTCCTGAAGAAGCAATTGTCATGGTGGATGCCTGGTTGGATAACAAGTTTGAGGGTGGCCGTCACCAGCGTCGAGTTGATATGCTGGATCAAATATAGAATAAAAATTTAATGAAGACACATAGGAGGAAAATGAGAATGGGCGATGTATATGTATTCGATCATCCACTAATTCAGCATAAGTTAGGTATCCTGAGGGATAAGAACACAAGTACAAAAGATTTTAGAGAACTGGTAAAGGAGATTTCTATGTTAATGGCATTTGAGGCCACTCATAATCTTCCTTTAAAAGACAAAGAGATCGAAACCCCGATTTGTAAAGCAACAGTAAAGATGCTGGATGGAGAAGACATTGCCATTGTGCCTATATTAAGAGCCGGTCTTGGTATGGTGGATGGGATACAAGCCTTGGTTCCCAATGTAAAGGTAGGCCACATCGGACTTTACCGTGACCCGGAAACCCATCTTCCTGTAGAATATTATTGTAAACTGCCTTCTGATATCGCCAGCAGAGAGGTGTTCGTTTTAGATCCTATGCTGGCCACCGGAGGTTCTGCTGCGGCAGCCATTGACTTTATCAAGGCAGAAGGCGGGAAAAAAATCATCTTTATGTGTCTTATTGCAGCACCGGAAGGCATTGAGGTGCTCCATAAAGCCCATCCGGATGTGGATATATTCATTGCTTCTAAGGACAGTCACTTAAATGAGCATGCCTACATCGTGCCCGGATTGGGAGATGCGGGAGACCGTCTTTACGGGACAAAATAAACAGGTACTTATTAATATAACGAGGCTGAGATGTCCCCCACCTCGTTGAAATGCGCAGATGTAAGAAAATTTTCTACGGATGCGTTATAACGAAAATAATGGAGAGAAAAATGTATGAAATCAGTGACAAGGTAAGCAAGCATACCAACGTGTTTGATGTGTTAAAGGAAAGAGGCTTCATTCAGCAATCCACCCATGAAGACGAAATCCGGGAACTGCTTGAGAAAGAGAAGATTACCTTTTATATCGGCTTCGATCCTACAGCGGATTCCTTGCATGTAGGACATTTTATGCAGATTATCATCATGATGTATATGCAGAAATACGGTCATAAACCCATCGTCCTTATCGGAGGGGGAACAGGCATGATTGGGGACCCTTCCGGCAGAACGGACATGAGGAAGTTTATGAACAAGGAAACTGTGGTTGAAAACTGCAAAAAATTTCAGGAAACCTTCAGCCGTTTCATCAATTTCAATGACAGAAAGGCCATTACTGAAAATAATGCTAACTGGCTTTTAGATTTAAATTATATCCAATTTATTCGTGATATCGGCAAGCATTTTTCTGTCAACCGTATGCTCACTGCCGAATGCTTCAAACAAAGGCTGGAGGCGGGCCTTTCTTTTCTGGAGTTTAACTACATGCTCATGCAGGCATACGACTTCTTAAAACTTTATCGAAGTTATAATTGCAAGATGCAGTTTGGCGGAGATGACCAGTGGTCTAATATTCTTGCCGGTGTGGATTTGGTACGAAGAGAAGAACAGGCTCAGGTTTACGGCATGACTTTTACTTTGCTGACAACCAGCGAAGGGAAGAAAATGGGCAAAACACAAAAAGGAGCCCTATGGTTGGATGAAAACAAAACCTCTCCCTATGAATTCTATCAATATTGGAGAAATATAGAGGACGCAGATGTACGAACCTGTCTTTCTATGCTTACTTTCCTGCCAATGGAAGAAGTGGAGCGGCTTTCTTCTCTGAAGGATGCGGAAATCAATTTGGCAAAAGAGATTTTAGCCTTTGAGGTGACTAAGCTGGTCCATGGGGAAGAGGAAGCAACTAAGGCTCAAGAAGCGGCCAGAGCTCTGTTTTCCGGAGAGGGAAGCATGGAGGATGTACCTAAAACGCAGCTCCCTGTCGATAAATTTGAAGGCGAGGGAATGGGAGTTGTTACCTTGTTGGCCTTGGTTAAGTTGGTCCCCAGCAAAAGTGAAGGCTTCCGTACCATTGAACAGGGAGGTCTGTCCATTGATGGAGAAAAGGTTACCGATACCAGGCTAATGATCAAAAAGGATCAGTTTACAGATGGGAAACTCTTACTGAAAAAGGGAAAGAAAACCTTTCATATGATCGAGATAATATAAGAAGAAGAGAAAGGGAAGACAAAGGGACGTTTAGACTGTCTTATTGGCAAGACAGTCTAAACGTCCCTTTGTCTTATGAAACAATTATTGCTCCTCATACGTCTAATACTATGGTATAGTATTTTTATGAACGACCAGGAATAAAATGGATGAAGTGAGGATTTTTTCAATGGAACCATTTATTGATGTAAGAAACGTACGTAAAATCTATCGAATGGGTCAAGAAAAAGTGGTTGCTTTAAACGATGTCACCATCTCTATTCCAAGGGGTGAAATCCTTTGCCTTATAGGAACCTCCGGTTCGGGTAAATCTACTTTTTTAAATATGTTAGCCGGATTGGAAAAACCCACAAAAGGTGAAATATATATAGGAGGTATACCCATACATAAGTTAAATGAGGAAAAAGTCACCTTATTTCGGCAGAAAAACATCGGATTTATCTTTCAAGCCTATCACTTGTTACCCATGTTAACAGCTCTTGAGAATATCAGTCTTCCCCTTGTTTTTCGTGGAGAAGATAAGAAAAAGCGTAATCCTATGGCTAAAAAAGTTATGGATGCTGTAGGTTTGGCCGGTTATGAAAAGCGTAAACCGAATCAAATGAGCGGCGGACAGCAACAAAGAGTGGGGATTGCCAGAGCACTTGTAGGCAATCCCAAATTGATCTTTGCCGATGAACCGACGGGGAATTTAGATACAGCCACTTCAAAGGAGGTGCTGAAATTGATGACAGACATGGTACGAAAGCATAATCAGACTCTGATTATTGTAACTCATGATCATAGCATTGCAAATTATGCAGATAGAGTGGTGACTCTTGAGGATGGCAGCATCCTGCACATAGAAGAGCAGAGGAGGATATAGAGAAAATGAAAAACAACAGCAGCTTGGCAAGAAAGGCCTTGGCTTATATGCTAACTCTTTTTCTATTATTCGGAATCGCATCGATACCGGGTATCGTTAATCAGGTCTGTGCAACAGAGAACATCCGGGTTAAAATAGAACAGACCGGTGGTTATTTCGCTACCCAAGGTGATAAGGGCGTTCCGCTGAAGGTACGGGTAACAAACAATAGTGGAGGGATAGTATCCTTTAACGCCGTTACCGGCCTTTCACAATCTTCAGGAGCATTGACGGAGCCTAACCTTAATGAAGGTATAGTCACCTTGAACGACGGTCAATCCACCGAATTAATTTTCTCCATTAATGTTTCAAATACGGCTGCTGCGGAAACTCATATGATCTCAATTATACTTATTGATATGGGAGCAAAATCCGGAGAGGTTTTGCGATCGAAAACAGTAAGTATGCAAATCAGTAAAAAATCTACTGTGCCACCTTCTGACTATTCAGGCAACTACTTGCCTGCAGCTGATTTGACCCATTCTTTAAGCCCCGGAGATGCTATAATGGCAGGAGTAAACAATGAATTGACCTTGTCATTTTCTAATAAAGGAAATACTTTGATGAAGGATACGAAGGTTACGTTAGTTCTACCGGAAGGCATTTCAATCAACAATGCATCCAGCAGTTTATCTGTCGGCTACATATCAATCGGCGACATGAAGACGGTTGTCTTTCCGTTGACGGCAGATACGGACTTAGAAAGCAGGAACTACCCTATCACCGTTCGAATCAGCTTCTACGATTACGGAAACAATGCACAATCAATAGAGCAGACTCTTTACATACCTGTGCAGGCAACCGGGAGAGCTTCCATAGATAATGTGGCCATCACGGAAATCAACCTTCCCCGGCAGGCGGCTTCCGGTGATGATTTTACTTTATCTTTTCGGGTTGAAAACAGGGGGACCGGAGATACAGGCAAGTTGAAAATCTATACAGAGGCACCGGAGGGATTAGCCAATCGGACCCAAAATGTCTTCTTGGAATCCGGGATTTCCAAAGGAAACGGTAAAGCCTATTCTGTAACCTATTTTAGTCAAGAGGAAGCTGCGGAAAAAAATTATCCAATCAAGATCGTGGTCGAACCTGCTTCCGGAAAGGATGGAGAAGGTATATTCCAGTATGCCGGTGTGTTTATAAAAAGAGTTGGAAGCGGCACAATAAAAACGCCTCAATTGATGGTGAGCGATTACAGCTACGGAGGAACCTTCGTGCAGGCAGGTGATGAATTTCGTTTACATTTAGGCTTAAACAACACCAGCGCAAGCCATGATTTACAGAATATCAAGGTTACTTTGGACTCTTCAGATGGAACCTTTATTCCGGTCCAATCCAGTAATTCATTTTACATAGATCAGATCGGCAGAAAAGAGACTGTAGGTTACAGCCTTTATCTTAGTGTCAAGCCCGATGCCCCGCAAAAGACCACGTCTGTTAATGTTACCATGTCCTATGAAGACAGCTCGGGTAACGGTTATACTTCTACAGACATCATTTCTATACCTGTCATGCAGGAAACCAGGCTGGTGGTGGATGACATAATTCCTCCGCCGGAACTATATACAGGGATGCAAAATGGAGTAAACATACAGTTCTATAACATGGGTAAGACCACATTAAACAACCTGCGGATTCGTGCCGATGGAGATTTCGATACGATGGAATCCAGCAGCTATTATGTTGGAAACATGGAACCCGGCGTAAGTGATTCCTATAATTTTTCCTTCATTCCTCGCAATACAGGGCTTATGGAAGGTAAGGTCATCTTTTCCTACGAAGACGCTTCAGGGAATGAACAGGTTTACGAAAAAGAGTTTGGCTTTGAAATTATAGAGATGCCTTTCTATCCGGAGGAACCTTATCCAATTGATGGTGAAGAGACAGAAAAAGTGCCTTGGATTCCTATTGTTATAGGCATAGCTGTTTTGGGAGCCGGTGGAGGATACTTCATTTTTAGAAGACGCCGAAGGAAGAAAATTCATGAGGAGTTGGAAATCGATGAATAGAAGGGATTTGATCGGCATTAGCATACGGAACCTTCTACGTCGGAAAACCAGAACTTTTTTGGCTATTACCGGCGTAGTGGTGGGCACCAGTGCCATAATCGTCATGCTTTCCATCGGTTTTGGTTTATCGGTTAATTTTCAGGAACAGATTGAAAGCTATGGAAATCTTCATCTGATCAATGTCTATAGTGGCGGCGGCTTCAGCGGCCCCGGCGGCCCCGGTATCATGGAGAATGGGAAACCCGCAATATTGGATGATAAAGCTATTGCCGCTTTTGAAAAAATTAAAGGAGTGGATGGAGCTTCTCCCAGAATTGATGAGTTTCTGACTTTAGGGATTGATAAATATATAGCTCAAGTAAGCGTTGTAGGAATCCGTCCTGAGATTATGCAAAAATTTAATTATGAATTGCAAGAGGGCCGTCTTCTGCAACCGGGGGATAAGTATGCTATTGTTTTCGGTAATCAAGTACCCATTTGGTTTTATAATCCGAAAAAAACACTCTACAGCGCATGGACAGGAGAACCCCAAGTAGACGTGATAACGGATAAAATAATCTTAACCGGCGATTATGAATATGGGCAGACCAGGCGCAGTGGTGACGGCGGCGGAGAGAAGATCAACTATAAACAATATAAGGGAAAGGGAGTCGGAATCCTGGCAAATCCCGACGATGAATCGGCGTACTTTGCTTATATGAACTTTGATACATTAAAAAATATCCAGGCTGACAATCAAAAAGCGAGAAAAGAACCAAGCAACAATCAACAGGGCTACAACCAGGCTATGGTTTATGTTAGGGATATCAATAAGGTTCAAAAGGTTAGTGATACCATTCGTGAAATGGGCTTTCAAACTAGCAGTCTTAGCGATTGGTTAAAAGCTATGCAAGACCAGGCCCGTATGATTCAGGGAATTCTGGGTGGCATAGGGGCCATTTCACTGTTGGTAGCCGCTTTAGGCATTACGAATACCATGATCATGTCTATTTATGAGAGAACGAAAGAGATTGGAGTAATGAAAGTTATCGGTGCAAATCTTGCAGACATACGTAGATTGTTTTTATTGGAATCGGGTATGATTGGATTTCTGGGGGGGCTGGCCGGAATTTTATTCAGTTTTATCATCTCTTTTTTGATGAATACTGTGTTCGCCGACGCTTTGAGTATGCTGATGGGATCCATTGGGGGAGGGGGATCAACCATTTCCATTATTCCCTGGTGGGTGGCAGTGGGTGCATTGGGTTTTGCCACGGCAATCGGCCTTATTTCCGGGTATTCTCCTGCAAGAAGAGCTATGCGGTTATCTGCTTTAGAAAGCTTGAGAAACGAATAAAACATTCATTTCTTACGAAAAAGCCTTGACAGAGGAAGGCTTAACCAGTAT
>JAQUJQ010000228.1 GCA_028680875.1 Eubacteriales bacterium | reverse complement strand
TATTCCTAGAAAGCAAGACGCCAGTGTCATCATTTATGAACGCTTTACCTGGCAGGATGAGGCGGAAAAGCAAACCATAAATAAGTATGGCGAGGATAAAGCGAAGGCTGAAATTTCAAAGCATAAATGGAAAATGTTAGAGGATACTTTGCGGACCGAGTTCAACAGCCGCTTAAAAAAGCCGAAGTTGCCCGCAGGGCGTTTCGTTATTGGACAGACCTTCGTAGAGCGAATGCTGGGTAAGGAACTGCTGGTGCTGGTATGGGCAGTAGAGGACTGTGATCCAGCCAATGTGTCGATTGCGATCCGAAACTGGTTGGGACTGGCTCCTGAGGAACGCTGGTGGCTTTATACCATGACCAATGCTGCCACCGGTAATATTGACGACCGCAGGGGCTGGCGTAAGGCTTTGCGCTATGCATTATGTGAAAACCCGATTGATGAACAACGGCAGTTTTCATTGTTTGATGCAATGTTAAAACGAGGCGAGGAGGAATAGTGAATTATGCTTAGAACGAAGACCAAAAGTGAAATCAACTTAATAATGAATGAGTTAATTAAAAAAGTTATCCCGATATTTGGAGATAAGCTAAAAAAGGTAGTTTTATATGGTTCTTATGCCCGTGGTGATTTTGATGAAGAATCAGATATAGATCTTATGTTTTTGGTAGATAAAGATGAAGCAGAATTAAGAAAAGATGTTGACAAAGTAATTAGTCTGGAAACAGAAATTGGATTGCACTACGATGTGTTCATATCCCCTTTATTGCAGAGTAACGCAAAGTTTTTGAAATACTTACCCGTTATTCCTTTTTATCAAAATATAGAAAAGGAGGGCATCGTAATTTATGAATAGGGATAGTTGCGAATTATCCAAGTATCGTCTTGAAAAGGCCAAAGAAGACTTGAGCACTGCGATTGAAAATTTAAAGAATACCCATTTATCTGGCTCCATTAACAGATCGTATTATTGTATTTTTCATACGATACGTGCGATTCTTGCTTTGGATGGATTTGATTCAAAAAAGCATTCAGGTGTTATCGCATATTTTCGTCAGAGTTATATTAAAACCGGGATATTCGATAAGCATTATTCTGAAATCATCGGCATGGCATTTGAACTCAGAAATAAAAATGATTACGATGACTTTGTTGTTATTGAGATCAGTGAAGCTAATAAGCAAATCACTAACGCAAAACTTTTCTTGGAAATAGTAGAAGCTTACCTTGAAAATAGGTGGCAGTATATAGATGAGGAGCAATAGCCTGGTGAATTACGATAAATCTTTTATTGAAGTACAGTTTCCTGTTTCGAAGGTGTCCAAGGAGAGTTATAAGGAACGAAAGGCTAATCTTGGGCAGACCTTAACTGGGCTAGGCAAGTGGTGGGGCAGAAAACCGCTGGTACTCGTACGTGCGGCGCTGCTGGGAATGCTACTTCCCACCAGTGAAGAACCTAAAAAGGATATGGATATATTCCTTAAAATAATGTCGATGGATAAGCAAGGCTTATTCAACCGTAAGACGAAATCAATCTCCGCTAAAGATGCCTTTACTATTTTGACAACCAGAGAGTGCGAGCAGTATTTCGCTCAAAAAGATGGCGAATTGACGCCTGCCTGGAAAGCTGGCATAACCGCTGCAGAAAAGGCTACTGCTCTTGAAAAAGCGTGGAGCCGGATGTCTTATGACCAAAAGCTTACCTATTGTGTGCGACCGGAAGAATATGCCAACGAAAGTCCTGCGGTGTGGCAAGAAATTAATTCACACCTTGGCACAAAGGCAGAAAATTTACAGGAACTTATTGAAGAGCTGGGTATTAAAAAATTTGGACATAGAGCTGTTGTCGGAGACTGCTTTTGTGGCGGTGGATCGGTTCCATTTGAAGCAGCACGCATGGGCTGTGATGTTTTTGCTTCCGATCTTAATCCTATTGCAGGTCTTTTAACCTGGGCAGACCTTAATATCGCCGGGGCAAGTTATCAAAAAATTGCTAAATTGCGAGGTTTTCAGCAGAAAGTTTATGATGCGGTTGATAAGCAAATATTGGAATGGGGTATCGAAACAAATGAGGAAAAAGAACGGGCGATTTCATATATATATTGTGCAGAAACTACATGTCCAGAGTGTAGTTGGATTGTTCCACTTTCTCCCTCGTGGATAATAGGTAAGAAAACTATGACAGCGGCAATTCTAACCGAGAATAATAGCGGTTTTGATATAGCAATAGAAAGTGGACTAAATTCACAGCAATTAAAGGCAGCAGACGAAATGGCAACTATAAAAGGCGGCAGCATGTATTGTCCACATTGTAAAAAAAGCGTACCTATTCCTGCTTTGCGCCAAGATACCAGTGAGGGTTATGGATTACGCCAATGGGGCAAAAAAGAATTTGTGCCTCGTGAGAATGATGTTTTAAGAGAGCGACTTTACTGTATTAGATATGAATATGAAGATGATTATTATGATAGTAAGGGTGTCCTCAAAACAAAACGTGTGCGTTATTATACAGCACCAACTACTGCCGATTTAGCACGAGAACAAAAGGTTGTAAATCTGCTTTCAGAGCAGTTCAATGAATGGCAGGAAAAGGGCTATATCCCGTCAACTTCGATAGAAGAGGGGGATAAAACTAAAGAGTTAATGCGTACCCGTGGTTGGACAAATTGGCATCAGCTATTTAATCCAAGGCAATTGTTAATGCATGGATTGATTTTAAAAATAATTAACGAGTTGGCAAAAACTAATGATGAGTTAGTAATTGGGCTTCTTTGTATCAATAAATGTAGTGATTGGAACTCCAAATTGTGTTTGTGGAGAACTGATGAGACACACCCAAGTGATCATACTTTTTACAATCAAGCATTGAATACATTTTTTAATTATAGCTGTAGAGGGTTTAAGAATTATGACACACTTATATTTATCAATGTCAAAGGATTAGAACAAAGTATAAACTTGGAAAATACGACTGTTCATACAACAGATGCACGCACAACTACCCAACAATGCGATCTATGGATTACAGACCCGCCTTATGCAGACGCAGTTAATTATCACGAATTAAGTGAATTCTTTCTTGCATGGGATAAAAAAATCCTTACAAATGCATTTCCTGATTGGTATGCAGATAGTAAGCGAGTGCTTGCCGTACGAGGGCGGGATGAGACCTTTAACAACTCGATGATTGAGGTTTATACAAATCTTGCTACCAATATGCCTGATAACGGCATGCAGATCATTATGTTCACTCACCAGGATGTAAGTGTTTGGGCGGATCTCCGCAATA
>JAQUJQ010000227.1 GCA_028680875.1 Eubacteriales bacterium | reverse complement strand
ATGTGCTGGTTCTCTGTCCTAAAAAATTAAAAGACAATTGGATGACCTATCGCGGTAAATTAATTAACAATCCATTGGCCAAAGATCGCCTGCGCTATGACATTCTTTTCCATACGGATTTATCACGGGAAAGGGGAGAATCAGCCACCGGTATGCCGTTTGATCGCATCAATTGGAGCGCCTATGATTTGGTCGTAATTGATGAATCTCACAACTTCCGTAATGGAGGGGCTGTTTCCGGAGACGACAATGAAAAAGAAAACCGTTATTTGAAGCTTTTGAATAAAGTTATTTGCCCTGGTGTAAAAACGAAAGTTTTGATGCTGTCGGCTACACCGGTAAACAATCGTTTCTATGATCTGCGCAATCAACTAGCTCTGGCTTATGAGGGACAAGCGGAATTAATCAACAGTAAACTAAATACCAAATCAGATATTGATACCATTTTTCGTCAGGCTCAGAAGGTGTTCAATGCGTGGAGCAAGCAATCATCCGAACAGCGTTCCACTTCTTCGCTGCTTAAGCAACTGGATTTTGATTTTTTTGAGGTGTTGGACAGCGTGACCATCGCGCGCTCGCGAAAACATATTAAGCGTTACTATGACACCTCGGAAATTGGTGGTTTTCCTAAACGGGAAAAGCCGATTTCTTTGCGCCCCAAGCTGACCGCCCTGAAAAATGCGATTAACTATGAGCAGATCTATGAACAACTATTGCTGTTAAATTTATCTATATATACACCGACTAATTATATCCTGGCCAGCAAAATGAGCAAATATATTGATCTGGATTCGGAACATAGCAAACAGCTTTCACAAAGCGGACGTGAAGAAGGAATTCGCCGACTAATGAGCATTAACTTACTCAAAAGGATGGAGAGCTCAGTTCATTCCTTCCAGTTGACTGTAAAACGTGTCTACGATCAAATTTATGACACCTTGGATCTAATTGACAGCTTTCCATCTGGTTCGGAAGCCATAGTCCGGGATATCAATGATTTTGGTGACATTGATCTGGATGATCAGAATTTGGATATTTTTTATGTCGGTAAAAAATTCAAAATTGATCTGCGTGATATAGACTATTTATCATGGCAGCGTGATTTGCAGGCTGATTTGGAAGTTCTTGAGTTGTTGCTCCTGATGGTTGAAGATATTACGCCGGAATATGATTATAAACTTAATGAGCTTTTGGATGTTATTGAGAAGAAAATCATGAACCCCATTAACCAGGATAATAAAAAAATTATTATATTCACTGCTTTCTCTGATACCGCCGAGTATTTATATGTAAATGTCAGTGCATATGCAAAAACCAAATTCGGACTGAACAGCGCCTTAATTACGGGGTCAGTTGACGGAAGGACGACGATTCCAAAGTTCCCCATTGATATGAATACCATTTTGACCTGTTTCTCACCGGTATCCAAAGAGAAGTCACTCTTCATGCCTAATGATCAACATAATATTGATATCCTGATTGCCACCGACTGTATATCTGAAGGGCAGAACCTGCAGGATTGTGACTATTGTATCAACTATGACATACATTGGAACCCGGTACGTATTATTCAGCGCTTTGGACGGATTGACCGTATAGGCAGCCAGAATCAGGCGATTCAGCTGGTGAACTTCTGGCCGGACTTGACTTTAGATGACTATATAAACCTGAAAAGCCGCGTTGAAACGAGAATGCGCATCTCAGTAATGACCTCCACGGGTGATGACGACTATATTAATCAGGATGAGAATGGTGATCTGAGCTATCGCCGTCAGCAGTTGGAAAAGCTGCAGAATGAAGTAGCGGACCTGGAGGATATGACCACCGGTATCTCCATCATGGATTTGGGGTTGAATGAATTCCGCATGGACTTGCTGGCTTACGTTAAGGAACATCCGAATCTGGACCGGACCCCGTTTGGCATTCATGCGGTTGTGCGCGGCGAAAAGCCGGGCGTGATTTTTGTATTAAAGAACATAAATAAAGCGGTTGATATAGCCAATCAAAACCGCCTGCATCCGTTTTACATGGTATATATTAGTGAGGATGGCAAGGTCATTTGCAATCATCTGGAGCCTAAAGCCACCTTGGATAATATGCGACTTCACTCCCGCGGCAATAATGCACCTGATATGGAAGCTTGTCATCTCTTCAATCGTGAGACCAACGATGGCAAAAAAATGGAGCGGGTATCGGGTTTGCTCCAGCGGACTATTGCCTCGATTATCAGCGTTAAGGAAGAAAGAGATCTGGACAGCTTCTTCAGTGATGGACAAACGACTTTCCTGACCGGAAATTTTTCAGGGCTGGATGACTTTGAACTAATTTGCTTTATGGTGGTGATAGGGTGCTGACTTTTCCTAGCAAGGCTGCCGTTGGAAGAATCATGCCAAAAGAGGCTTTTTATAAAAAGCTAACGCTCTCTAGTGAAATACGTGATAAATTCGTTGCGGATGTAAAGCGCATTGTCATGGAATACAAACTGGCACCGGATACGATAAATATGGCCAAAGGTGAAGAGGTATCTGAAATTCTGGTCCTGTTCATTGAGCTGAAAAAGCAAGCGATGGACTATCGTATTGTAGAAAATATAGCCCGGCAAAATGCACATAAGCTGCTTTTTCTTTTAAAATATAAGGAACAGGGACAATTGGCTTTATACTACAGCAAGCTTTATAAGACCAGTTGGATGCCGCTTGCAGATATAAACTTGGATGCCAGAGGCCTTAATCTCGATAGTATCTGGGAAGGCTTTGTCGAGCAAATCGCTTTGCAAGAAAATGTAGTACCCGTAAATGAGCGTCTCTCTATTCCTGAAAAGCTAAGAAAACAGGATGCGATCCTAAAACTGCAAAAGGAAATTGAAAAATTGGAACGTCTTTCCCGCAATGAGAAACAGCCTAAAAAACAATTCCAACTGTATACCCGGCTTCAGGGCTTAAAGAGACTTTTAGCCGAAGAAAAAAGAGAATGAGAATGAAATGGGTAAAATTTAGGTTGTTATAAGAGAGAAAGAAATCTGAGTACGGGAGGGGGGACTGCGATGAAAGAGAATTATGGGAAAAAGAAAAAATCTTTGCAAATTAGAAATAGCACAGCCGAATTTCTAATATTTGCTTCGCAAGCAAACGAAAACACAATAGAGGTTCGTGTTGAGGATGAAACAGTCTGGCTCACCCAAAAATTGATTGCCGAGCTTTTTGGTGTAGAAGTGAATACGATCAATTATCATCTGAAAGAAATATTTAAAAGCGAGGAATTAAGCCCAGAAGCAGTTATTCGAAAAATTCGAATAACTGCT
>JAQUJQ010000226.1 GCA_028680875.1 Eubacteriales bacterium | reverse complement strand
TTATCACCTCTCCTTATATCGTAGGGCTTTTTAACTTTACCCCGGAAGGAAGGCAATACACTCAATGGATCTTGATTATTTACGGAGTATTCATGTGGTTGGTCCTTTATAACGGAATCAGCATCACCGGAACCATGCGGTGCGGAGGGGATACAAAGCATGCTATGGTTTTGGAGGTTTGCTGCGTATGGTGCATAGGGGTTCCATTGGTGTTTATCGGTGTGTTTTATTTACATCTGCCGGTATACTACGTGGTTCTTTTGGCACAGACAGAGGAAGTAGTCAAAGGATTCTTATGCCGCAGCCGGTTTTATTCAAAAAAATGGCTAAAAAATTTGGTATATGATTTATAAAGGGACAGTTTTTCTTGTTTTTTTGTTTTTTTCCTTCCTTTTAGTTCCTTTTATATTACTTTTATACTTTCCTCTTTACATTTAAAATTTAGGCATTATAATAGGAAGAGATGCGAAGGTATGAACTTATGGTTGAGCAGAAAGAGCCAAACAAGCCAAACAAGTCATCTGGATATGAGGCTTTGGTACTGATTACCCAATTGGGATTGACTCTGGCGACACCTATTGTTCTGGGGGCTGTTGCCGGTCATTGGATTGACGGCAAGCTTGGTACCAATATGATCTTTCTTGTTATCCTGCTGGTGCTCGGGGTAGCAGCAGGGATAACAGGCGCCTACACCCAAATCACAAGCGTCGTTAAAAAGAAAAAATAGATGATAGATAACAAAGAGTTAAATGCCTTTAAAAATCAAATAATTAAATACAGTGTTATTGTTGCATTACTTTGTGAAATAGTTTCACTGCCCTTCTTGGGATGGAATCCTCGGTTCGCTTACGGATTGACCCTAGGGACCTGCATTGCCATTGCAAACTTCAATCTGCTGGTCTTTGCTTCAAAGAAGGCATTGGACAGGGGTAAAGGAGCGGGACTGGCCTTTATAGGTTATATTTTTCGCCTATTCCTTTATGGGGGCGGATTTTATATGTCCTACAGGCTGGGGACCGACAGTGGACTGGCTACCTTGTTCGGATATTTAACCCTGAAAATCGGTATGATTTATCTAAAAGGGTTTAAACCCAAGTTTTCGGAAAGCAGTGCTAAAGGTAAGAACCTCAACGATTTAAGTAATGACCAATGGGCAGAAGAAAAAAAGGAAAAACAACGTTTAAAGAAAGACAGAAAGAGAAAGATAGATAGATAGGGAGGATTAAATTTCCATGCATTCCACAGAACATTTAGGACCGCGCAAAATTATCGGCTTTTTTGATGGGAGCGTTTTTATCACCGAGACTGTTTTTTTCGCTATAATTGTAGCGGCGGTCATGATAATATTTGCCCTAATTTCTACGAGAAAGCTGGAGCGATATCCAAAAGGGCTGCAGCTGGTGGCCGAATTGATTGTTGACGGTATGTATAAACTGACCGCAACCATTATAGATAAGAAAAACGCTGAAATCCATGCCCCTTACATAGGGACCCTTCTCATCTTTGCTACTTTGGGCAGTGCCGCCGGACTCTTTGGATTCCGACCGGTTACTGCAGACGTAAATACAGCGTTTGCACTTTCCACGATTACTTTTTTTGTTATACAGAAAAGTTCTATCAAAACTCGGGGTATAATAGGCCATTTGAAGCACTATGCGGAACCTTATCCTTTTATGTTTCCAATCATGGTGATAAAGGATTTATCCTTGCCCATTTCATTAGCCTTTCGACTTTTTGGCAATATTACCGGGGGTATGATTATCATGGCTTTTGTATTTAAAGCGCTTCATGCCATTACAGATGGATTGAACATCGGCATACCATTTTTCCAATTTATGATACCGTTGCCACTCAATCTTTTCTTCGATGTGTTCGAACCCATATTGCAATCATTTATTTTCACCACGTTAACAATGGCCTTCGTGTCAATGGCACTTGTCACCCACGATGACCATTAAACCATAAATAATAAAAACAATAAAGAAATCAATCACACAAGGAGGAGTAATTATGTTTCCATTAGTTTCATCGGAGGGCTTTGTTCTCGGGTTATCTGCACTAGCAGCAGCTCTGGTTATGGGTGTGGCTTTGGCCATCGGGATTGGCCAGGGTATCATCGGTATGAAAGCCGTTGAAGGCGTAGCAAGACAACCGGAAGCAAAATCCGATATTTTACAGACCATGGTAGTTGGACAGGCCGTTACTGAAACCACAGGAATCTTTGCTTTCATTATCGCCATCGTGCTCGTCCTGGCAAATCCTTTCATCGGAATGATGCAGTAATTAAGAGGTTTATTGAAGAAGGGAGGAGTACTTTTTGGAGTTATATGCAGAGCTGATCGAGTTTAACTGGACTCTGGTATTTATTTGGATGACAATGCTGGTTTTGTATTTAATTCTCAAGCACTTCTTCTTCGAGAAGGTACACAATTTCATGGTGGCAAGAGAAAACCAAGTCAGGGAGTCCTTTGAAAATGCAGATCGGGCCAATCGATTGGCAGACACCAAGTTGTCAGACTATGAAATGAAAATCGCCGATCTCGAGGGAGATGGCCGGGAAATCATAAAGAAAGCAAAAATCAAAGCTGACGCCCACGCACAGGACATCATCGATGAGGCCAATACACAAGCCTCGGCCATAATTGAAAATGCCGAGCAGGAAATTCAACGAATGCAGGTTCGAGCTGTAAACGACATGAAGATCCAGATTGCCACACTGGCTATTATGGCCGCTGAAAAAATTCTGGAAAAGCAATTGGATACGGCCGGCCATCAGGAACTAATCTCAGGGATCATTGAAGAGGCAGGTAGGTCAGTATGGCGGATGTAACAGTAGACATGACCTATGGCAAAGCATTGTTTATGGTAGCACAGGACCTGGGAAAGACGGACTTGTTCCTGGAAGAGGCCACAGAATTGGTGGAACTCTTTAAAAGGGAAAAGTCATTCTTTGAGTTCCTTTGTACACCCGTCATTTCAGCTAGCGAAAAAAAGACAATAATCAAGAATGTATTTGAGGGACGAATTTCTGAGGAACTGGTACACCTAATATTCATTTTGGTAGATAAAAAGCGAATCAGACACTTTGCTCCCATCGTACAACGATATCGCCTGTTACTTAATAAAAGCAGGGGTTTTTCCATTGGGACTATTTTTTCTGTACTCCCTCTTTCTAAAGAGCAGCTTGCTTCCTTTGAAGAAAAAACCGGAAAGCTTCTGCAAAAGAAGGTCAAATTGGAGAACCGTACGGATTCTACCATTATTGGAGGCATACGGATCTTCATTGAGGGAAAAGTCATTGA
>JAQUJQ010000225.1 GCA_028680875.1 Eubacteriales bacterium | reverse complement strand
CCCTGGATCGTATGGAAGGTTGCCTTTTAAAGAATAAGGACAAACCAATTTCGGAAATAAAACAGGCCTTACTTTCAGAAGCCAATCAAATTCAGAAAGAAGATGAAGAGGTCTGTAAGCAGATTGGGGAAAATGCCCTTACTTTATTAAAACCTAATATGGGAATCTTGACCCATTGCAATGCCGGAATCCTGGCCACATCAAAATATGGTACAGCTCTGGCCCCGATTTATCTTGGCCAGGAGCGGGGCTATAATTTTAAAGTCTTTGCTGATGAAACAAGACCCCTGCTGCAGGGAGCAAGACTGACCGCCTGGGAGCTGATGGAGGCCGGTGTAGATGTAACTCTGATCTGTGATAATATGGCTTCCATTGTGATGAAAAATGGTTGGATCAATGCAATTGTTGTAGGCTGTGACCGGGTGGCTGCCAATGGGGATGTAGCTAACAAGATTGGTACTTCGGGTGTGGCCATTTTGGCCAAGGAGTACGGGATACCATTCTATGTCCATGCTCCATTGTCTACCATAGATTTGGAGACGGCAACCGGTAAAGACATAAATATTGAACTAAGACCCGGAGAAGAAATTTATAAAACTTGGTATAGCAAATCCATGGCTCCGGAAGGGATCAAAACCTATAATCCGGCCTTTGATGTAACGGATGCACAATATATCACTGCCATTGTTACAGAAAAAGGTATTGTTTATCCCACTTATGAGGATGGATTGGCCAAATTAAAGAATACTGTTTGTAATGAAGTAAAATAAAGGAGTATTAATTACTATGGAGTTGTTTACCGACATCTTAGTAGAAAAAGGCATAAACCAACAGGTATCGGGATATCTATCAGTAGTGATTATGGTTTTTATCATCCTGATTACTTGTGTGCTTGCGAATCTTATTATAAAAAAGGTGGTCATAAGCATTATTACTTACTTTACAAAACGTAATAAACTAAAATGGAATGAAATACTGCTGAAACGAAAGGTATTTCATCGACTGGCTTTGTTTATTCCGGGCATCATTGTCTATTTTTCCGCTCCTGTTTTCCAAACAGTTCAAGACCAGATACAAAAGTTGGCTCTCACCTATATTTATATCATAGCAACCATTGTAATTTGTTCTTTATTGGATTCGGTTAATGATTATTACAGCACATTGCCCATATCCAACGTAAGGCCTATCAAGGGATTTGTTCAGGTTTTAAAAATCATTACATTTATTATATTTGTCATCATTATTATTGCAAATATAATTGGTAAAAGTCCATTGATCATGTTAAGCGGATTAGGAGCGTTAGCTGCAGTATTTTCTTTTGTGTTTAAAGATTTAATCCTTGGGCTGGTTGCAGGAGTTCAATTAACATCTAATGATATGCTGAGAATCGGTGATTGGATCGAGGTACCTAAATACGGTGCTGACGGAGACGTTATAGAATTATCCTTAACAACGGTAAAAGTTCAAAATTTTGATAAGACAATCGTCACTCTTCCTGCTTATGCTCTTATTTCGGATTCGTTTAAAAATTGGAGAGGGATGCAGGAGGCAGGTGGCCGTAGAATTAAACGGTCAATATTTATTGATACAAACAGTATTCAGTTTTGCACTAAAGAGATGCTTGATAAGTTAAAGAAATTCGATTATCTGACCAATTATATTACTGAAAAAGAAGGGGAAATCATACAATATAATTTGGATCATCATGTAGACGAAAACTCCCTGTTTAATGGAAGGCAATTAACAAACGTCGGATTGTTTCGAATTTATATTACCAATTACTTAAAAAAACACCCCAAAATACACCAGCGGATGACCCAGCTCATACGGCAGCTGCCTCCCGGTGAACATGGTTTGCCTTTAGAAATATACGTTTTTACCAATGATACAAACTGGGAAACATTTGAAGGTGTCCAGTCTGATATATTTGATCATCTACTGGCCATTGTCAGTGCATTTGATTTGAGGGTATTCCAAAACCCGACCGGCTATGATATGAGACAAATCAAAGGTTAATAGGATCATAGATCCCTGAATAAAAGAATAGGAAAAGGTTGGTGGTCATTATGAAAATCGGTATTATAGTACACTCCAAAACCGGCAACACATACAGCGTTGCAAAAAGGCTGGAGGAGAGGCTGCTGGAAACAGGTCATCATGTAACTGTTGAAAAGGTTACGGTAGAGGATGATAAGAAGAAAACAGAAGAAATGGAACTTCTTTCAAGGCCGAATCCGGAAGGATATGATGCACTGGTTTTCGGTTGTCCCGTGTGGGCATTTTCCTTATCAACGGTTATGAATTGCTATCTGTCCCAACTACCGGCACAGGATTCAAAAGCTGCTGCCTGTTTTGTCACCCAATCTTTTCCATTCTCTTGGATGGGCGGAAAACGTGCAATCAAGCAGATGATGCAGCTTTGTAAAACAAAAGGTATTCAAGTAAACCAAACGGGAATTATCAATTGGTCTAACAAGAAAAGGGAAGATCAAATCAACGATTTGGTTGATAAATTAAGCCAAGTTCTTCATTAAGGAGTATGCAATGAAACATAAGGATGAAGTCGTAACCTGTGCAGAGATGAAAGAAATTGAAAGAAAGGCAGCTCAGACAGGCCTGTCCTACTATCAGATGATGGAAAATGCGGGGATTGGCGCTGCGGAATTAATAATGAGTCAACAGACGATAAAAGGGAAACGTGTATTGATTTTCTACGGAAAGGGAAATAACGGGGGAGACGGTTTTGTAGTTGCTCGTAAGCTTTGTGGAGAGGGTGCAGTTGTAAAGCTGGTTTTGGTTGATGGAGAACCAAAAACGGAGGATGCAATTAAGAATAGAGAAGTATGTCAAAATATGCAAATCCCCACATTACCAAGCTTCAAATCAACTGATTGGGAAAAGGAAAGTCTTTCTCCTGATATTATTGTGGACGCTATTTATGGTACTGGATTTCGTGGAGAACTGGAGGGTGAAATTAAGAAGGCAACACGGTTTATAAATCATTCACCGTCAAAAGTTTACGCATTGGATATCCCAAGTGGCCTTAACGGGGATACAGGTAAAGGGGATGAAGATGGAGTAAGGGCAGATTGTACAATCGCATTTCATAGATTTAAGCCGGCCCATTTAAAGGTTGAAGCGGAAAAGTATTGTGGAGAGTCTGTCTGTGTCGACATCGGAATCAATTTATAAATGATTAATTGATTAATACTTGGAGGTGCCAAATGAAAGAGCGAATTAAGAGTGTATGTGAAAAATAGAGAGTAAAAAAATAGAGGATAAATATGAACGAAGTTATACAGCAGTTGATGGATCATGTTTCCATTCGAAAAT
>JAQUJQ010000224.1 GCA_028680875.1 Eubacteriales bacterium | reverse complement strand
ATAAAATCATAGATCTGTCTCATGAGGTTTGGTACTAAATTATGTACTATACCCATAGTTCCATCGCCACCGGAAGCCAATGTTCCCATAATCAGATGTTCACAGCCATTTATTATTCCAAAGTTTTTTCCTTTTGTCGTACAAATTAGCTTGCTGGTATGTTCCATTTCTGCAGTATCTTTAACTCCAGCAATGTTAGGAAGTTTACTGATTTCTACCAGTAGTTCAGGTGAAAGCGATACTCCTGTTGCTGTAGGATAATGATACACAACAATACCTATTTCTGAATTTTCACCGATTGTTCTATAATAATCAATGATTCCTTGACTGCTGGTACACATGTAATAGGGGGGTAATACCAGTGCAAAATCTGCTCCTGCTTTACCTGCATACTGTACCATTTCTATGGTATCTTTCGGTCTATGGCAACTTGAACCTGCAATGACATATGCCCTGTTCTTAGCCACATCACAAACGGTTTTAATCAGGTTTTTACGTTCTTCCATGCTCATGAGGGAATATTCGCCCGTACTTCCGCCAACCAGAATACCATGAAGCCCTCCTTTAATTAAATGCTCCGCTAATCTCTCAACACCCTTGAAATCAATGCTCTCATCAGCAAAGAAAGGTGTCGGCATAGCGGCTATCATACCTTTTAGTCTCTTCATTTTAATCCTCCTTTTATCAATTAGCTTGAATTATTTGAGACTATATATTGCAAATTTTATGCCATCAAGGATTACATTAACTTTTTAAACTATAGCACATCAGAATTCTCTTAAATTTCAACAACTTTAAGCACTTTTACATTGTTGTCGGGTTTTATGCCATAAAATGTAATCCCATTGTATTTGTGCGATTTTGCACAAATACAATGGGATTACATTAAAACCTTCGCTCTATGATTGGGTCTTATCGCTTTATGCAACATTACATAAAATTTGCATAAACGCATAATTTTAATATATTTATTTTCATAACAAGCTATTTATTCTTGATATTTGCAAATTAATTTTTTTATATGAAACTTATTATTCTCACATGCAACTTTATTCTTCTGTCAAGTTCTCATCTTTAAAGAGATTTGGGGATGTCACTACAATCAGCTTAACAATTTTATTTGTAAAGTTTACCCAAATATGATTCTCCTTGGATTTAAAAAGAGTACTGTCACCCGGATATAAATCATATCGATCCCTATTTATAAATACAGTTAATATTCCTTCTAATACATATAGGAATTCTTCCCCCGGATGACTGGAACTTAACATTTCCTCTTCATTAAAGCTCGGAAGCAACTCTACTAATTTAGGCAGAAAATCTATATCATTGATATTATTTGTAAGCAGGAAATTGATTCTTCTTTCATTTTCCGTATATAATATTTGTCTCTCATAACTTCTAACCACAATATTTCCATTGCTTGGCTCTTTAACCTCTTTAAAAAAATAATTTACATTAGTATCTAAGCATTGTGCAATTACACCTAAGCTTTCAACAGATATATTGCACAACCCTCTTTCCAGCTTCGATAAAAAACCGATTGAAAGCTTGGATTTTTCGCTGAGCTCTTTTAACGTCAGTTTTTTCTTACGTCTTAATTCTTTTAGTTTTTCTCCAATTAAATTTTCCATTTTTCTTTCCTAATACTCTACTCTTAATAAGATTTTGTTTGAAATTTTATCACTGATTAAAATAGTTTTCATAGAGTGCATAATACTATATAGACTAGATTACATGTGGAAAACCACGTTGTCAATGGGAAACAAAAAAGCTTCCGTTCTTTTCCCCTTTTCTAAAGCAGGTATATGTTATATAATAATCTCAACTATTAGCAACGGAGGGGCATATTATGAATTCATTGAAGAGCAATCCCAATAGCAGACTTTCTAGCGTTGATAAAAATACGCAAACGAAGCAGCAACAAAGTTTAATCAATCTTCTTACAGCATATAGCCCTAATATGCAAAAAATTATTACTCTAATTACCCAAATCAGTATAGTGGATTCAACAGTCCTTCTCCAAGGCCCATCCGGCGTAGGGAAAAGTTTAATCAGCAAAATAATACATGATAATAGTTTGCGAAAAGGCAAACCATTTATAACAATAGATTGTGCTACATTACCGCCTCCATTGCTGGAATCAGAATTATTTGGTTATGAAGGAGGTTCTTTTACCGGAGCGGAAAAAAAGGGGAAAACAGGTTTTATTGAGCTGGCCAACTGTGGTACACTTTTCCTTGATGAAATCAGTGAATTGCCATTGGGCCTTCAGGCAAAGCTTCTCCGAGTACTTCAGAATCGAGAGATTTTTAAAGTAGGAGGCAATAAGCCCATTCCAGTCGATATTCGGATAATTTCTGCCACAAATCGTAATCTTAGTAAATTGGTAAAACAAAAGCTGTTTCGCAATGATCTCTATTATCGGCTTAAGGTTATACCGATTACCATCCCATCCCTACAAGAAAGGAAAGAGGATATTATACCTCTTACCAATCTATTTATAGATCAGTTCAATGAAAACTATGGATTCCAAAAAACTTTGCACCCAGCTGTATATGAGCAGATACTGGACTATTCGTGGCCTGGCAACATTCGGGAACTTGAAAATGCTATAGAATATATGATTGTTACCTCTAAAAAAGATACGATAGATCCCTCTGCCCTTCAAGCATTCATAAAGGATAGTCCCTCTTCCAATACTGTAAATATGACTGTATTTACCGGTCTAACTTTGTCTGAAGCAAAAGATAATTTTGAAAAACAACTCCTGCTTGATGTAATGAGTAAAACTAAAAGTACACTGGAAATGGCTAATTTATTAGGGCTTGACCGAAGTAATATTACCAGGAAACTTAATAAATATAATATCATACCAGATTTTCATGTTCAGCCATAATGGGAGTCTTTGCAAACCAGTGCTTAAAAGAGAAAGCTGCTGCGAAAAAAATCCCGATGATTCCTTAATATATTTGGAAAGTATAGTACTGATCATTGTGATTCATGTTCTGTATGCGCATAATATTGTATACTCCCTCCTCCGTCCTTTGATAGGTGTAGTTTTGAAATTTCCCAAGAAGAAGTGCAAGCAGTTCCTTTGACGCTTAGATACAATCGCCGAAGTGAGCAACGGTGGGGCAGTGGTATTCTCCGGCAGAAAGGTAGACAAAAATACTTTTTTATGCTTTCACGGAGGGCATGCCACTGTTACAATCCCGTACACCCTGCATACAGGGGAAAATCAATTCAGCCACGATGCCGAGCTCACTAGAGGTCAGTTTACCGGAGAAATGCAGAATACCACCCTGCTTTCACATGGGTGGTATTCTGCATTTCTG
>JAQUJQ010000223.1 GCA_028680875.1 Eubacteriales bacterium | reverse complement strand
CCAAGTGTCAGTAGAATGGAGGCAGTAACCGAGTTTTTAAAAGCTATTGGAGAAAAAGGCATTACAACTGTTAATGCAATGGAAGGCGGAAGACTTTATTGCGATAAGGATGCTGAATTTATCTATGAATATGCTGATCAACTGTTGATTGACATGGCTCTTTTTTATCAAACCATGGACATTCAAAAAGTTAAGGAAATGAAATTAAAGCGTATTGGAGGAAGTTTATACATTGACGGGACTTTTGGCGCCAGGACTTCAGCTCTGTCTTTTGAATATTATGATTGTCCGGGTAATAAGGGAGGACTGAATTTTACCCAAGAAGAATTGAACGAATTTGTTTTAGATTGTTATATCAACAAACTACAACTTGCCCTTTATACTATCGGAGATCGGGCAATAGAACAGGCGATCACCGCTCATGAATATGCATTGAATAAGACCGGTAACACAGGTCTCAGACATCGGTTAGAACATGTGGAATTACCAACTACTGACCATATTAAAAGGGCGAGAGAGTTAGGACTGGTATTCTCTGTAACACCAACCTATGAATATATCTGGGGTGGTCCAAATAAATTGTACCAAGAAAGGTTAGGGGAAAATTATAAAAAAACAAATCCTTTTAATGAAATTGTCAAGGAAGGAGTTATCATTTGCGGAGGCTCCGATTGTGATGTTACTCCTCCTGATCCTCTTTTAGGTATTCATTCTGCTGTAAATCATCCAGTGGAAAAGCACAGAGTATCAATCTATGATGCAGTAAAGATGTTTACCAGTAATGGAGCTTATGGAATTTTTGAAGAGGATAAAAAAGGAACACTGGAGATTGGGAAACTGGCCGATATTGTAATCTTAGACAGGGATATTCTTAGTGAATCGAAGGAGAAAATCAAGGATATTAAAGTAAATTACACAATAAAGAGTGGCCAGATTATTTTCAAAAGGTAGGGTGTTCAATGCTTACAATCAATATGCTGGGGAAAGTAAATGTAATATATAAAGGTGAGAGTATTGATGATAAGCTAAGTCAAAAGCTTGTGGCTTTAATATGCATTTTGGTCTTAAATATAGGAAGGAATGTAAGCAAAGAAAAGATAGCGGCCTATCTTTGGCCTGATAGTAATGATGATGCTGCGAAATATAATTTACGTTATAATCTGTGGATGATCAGAAAACTGATTCCCCGGGATGCTAATGGAGAACATATCATTGTATCGGGAAAAGATTATAGTCGAATTAATGAAAAATACAGTTTTCAATGCGATAAAATTTTATTGGACCAATTTAATATACGCCAAAAACGGTCCGTTGAGGAGTTGACTCGGCTCAGAGAATTGTTTAAAGGTGATTTTTTGGAGGGCCTTTATCTTAAAAACTGCAATGAGTTTAATGAAATGATTTTATTTGAACGAGTTGTATGTCAAACGAAGCAGGTGGAGATATTAAAAGAACTGGTCAATTTATATGAAGTTCATGAAAGATATGAAGAAGGGTTGAAGATTTTAAATGAGATGATATCCATCGAGCCTTATAATGAGAGTTTCGTATATCGAATCATTGATATTTATGGAAAGCTGGGCAATCGTACTGCCGGGATTAATTATTATAAAAAGTTTGAAAGTATGTTGCGAAGAAATCTAAATATTTCTCCCAATAACGAATTGAAGCTCCTTTATGCGAGCTTGTTGGATTCTCCTTGTAAAGGAAGTAGTGAAAAGAAAGGTAATGTCAGGAAAAGAAAAAAGATACAGATTGAGGCCCGCTGTTTAAAAGATGTAGAATACTTTTGGGTGGCGGATGTAATCAATGAAATTATGAATACAGCAGATAAGAAATATATGCTTGAATTGGATAAAATGTATGTATTTGATTTAAGTTTTATTCAAAATGAATTGTTGTTGGATTATGAAAAATATATTTCTAAAGAACATGAGAGTATTGGATTTGTTCCGCCGGTTCGAATCATAAATGGATTTTGCAAATTTCTTTTACACGCAACCGATATCTATGATATTGATATTAAAGTAATCAACATCAAAGAGATGGATGCCATGTCGTATAATATTCTAAAACATATCGAACATTCTAAAATAGATAATATCCGTTTAAAGTACTAGGCCTCTTTACTTTTATGATATTATTGTTATAATGTAACAGATTCAAACTCTAATTTGCCTTTAGAAAATTACGATTGGAAATGTTTATGGATAGCACAAAGAGAGAAAAAAGCAGGAAAGTGAAGGCTTTGACCTTGTTGTTGCTTTTGCTTCTTATAGCCACAGGTTGCGGGAACTCAGAGTCAACTGCAGAGGACACCATACGAATTGGAGTGTTTGAACCCCTGTCAGGAGTGGATGAAGAGGCTGCAAAACAGGAAGTTGACGGAATTGAATTAGCACATAGTCTTTATCCTACAGTCTTAGGAAAAAAGGTTGAGCTGGTTTATGCAGATAATAAGTCAGAAATAGGAAGCGCAAAACTTGCCGCTCAAAAACTAGTAAATGCCAATGTAGAGGTAGTTTTAGGGAGCTTTGGAAACACCCTAAGTTTGGTAGGTGGAGAGTATTTCCTAGATGCTGAGATTCCGGCCATCGGCATTACCTGCAGCAATCCCTTGGTTACTACCGGAAATCCCTATTATTTCCGAGTGTGTTTGGTAGATTCCTTTCAAGGTGTTATGGCTGCCAAATATGTTTTTAATGAATTGGGGGAACAGAAAATCGCAGTTATGAAGGCATTAAACGATGACTATCAGGCAGCTTTAGCTCAGCGTTTTTCCGATAAGCTGGCATCCTTGACGAATAATAAAGATGCAGTTGCCTGTACTGTGGAATATGCCAAAGGTACATCTAACTTTAGAAGCCAACTGGAGGCAATCCGTCAATCCCAGGCAAAGGTGGTCTTTCTAACGGGTACGTTAGAACAGGCTTCTCTCATTGTAAAACAGGCCCGGGAAGAGGAAATGGATACTTTGTTTATTGGGACACACCTTTGGGATCAGGAATCCTTACTGCAACAGTTAGGAGAAGCAGCAGAAGGCTTGATTTTTACTACCTATTCTGATATAGAATCCGCAAATATCGATAATACGGAAGAGTTTTTATGCGCATATCGTGAATTGTACGGTGAGGATGAGGAACCGGAAAGTGCTGTGGCTTTAGGATTTGATGCTTATTTATTAGCTTTGGACTCAATAAAAAGGCAGGCGGAAGAAACAAATAAAAGTCTTAGGGATGTTATACAAGGTACCAAAGAATTTCAAGGTGTGACAGGGAGCATTACCTTTGATAAGCAGGGAGATCCGATTAAGCCGGTCGTGTTTATTACCGTGAAAAACGG
>JAQUJQ010000222.1 GCA_028680875.1 Eubacteriales bacterium | reverse complement strand
AAATATAAACAAACCTCCGGAATACTATAATTTCCGGCAATCATCAACCCGGTTATCAAATTATCCCGAGCATCATTTCTTTTTTCAAAGAGAGGAATCTGTGATCCTGTCAATATAATCGGTTTTGTCAACTCCTCAAACATAAAAGAAAGGGCTGAAGCAGTGTAAGCCATTGTATCGGTTCCGTGAAGAATTAAAAAGCCTTCGTAGTCCTCGTATCTTTTCTCGATATCCCGCCCTATTTTAATCCATTCCCGCACTGAAATATCGGATGAATCCAGCAACGGGTCATATTCAATCAAATCAAATGCAGGCATATCTGAGGAACTTAATTCCTCAATTTTGCTAAGAGCCGATTGAATAAATCCATTTTTAGGAGAGTACCCATAGTCAGTCCTGGCCATTCCGATTGTTCCGCCGGTATGAATAATGCAAACTTTTTTCCTCATTGGTTCCTTTTCCATTACCCTTATAGTTTTATTTTTGCTTTGGTTGAACTGTAATTCCAGTCTGCTTCATCGAGCTTCCTTATTGCATCTACTACACAGTCTACAAGAACTTTGGTCATCTTTTCTCCCTTTTCAGCAGTAGCCTTTGTAGGGTCACCCGTGGCTCCCGTATCGGTGAGCTCAGCAAAATCCCACTTAATCTCGACCTTATCTGACAGGTTGTCCGGTACAACACCGGCAGCCAAATCCTTTTCACACCATTCAGGATACATATGGTAGGCAATAGATGTTTCTCCTTCCCCTGCATGCCCTAATCCGTTCCATACCTCAAATATATCAGGAGGCAGCAGTTCTCCTGCTGTGACCCACCATTGCGGCAAAGATGCAATTCGCACATCCGGATATTTTTCTTTTATTTTACGTGAGGCGATTTCTATCGGTGCGATATTCCCATCATGCCCATTCATCAGGAATATCCTATTGATTCCGTTTCTTAAAACGGATTCCACAATATCATATATTACCTGCGTTACGGTATCATAGTTTAAAGTTAATGTAAACGGAAAGGCATCATAATGTCCGCTATAACCTATGGTAATCGGCGGCAGTACTAACAGGCCCTCCACTCTGTCTGCGACCATGCAGGATAATCGATAGGAAACAATTGTATCGGTTCCTTCGGCCAGGTGATACCCATGTGCCTCACAGGAACCTATCGCAAGAATAGCTTTGTTGTAATTCCCCTTTTTTACCTGATTGGCAGTCAGTTTGAGCAGTTCATGATTTGCCATTTTTATCTTCTCCTTTCCTGTATTTTATTTTTATGATTTTTAGGGACGGCTCCATTAAAATCAGGACCCGTCCCTAAAAATGTTCCGAATTTTTTCTTAACACCGTTACCGGTGTCAGCTTGTATTGCCCAGGATTCGGTTACTTCAGGAATACTTCCTTCATAAATACGAATTTCCCATCTTCTGCCTTATTGATTGTAACGGACTTGGTAGGAACGTGACTACCGTCTTCATAAGTCACTGTACCGGTAACACCCTTGAGATTTGCTGTTTCTGCAATAGCATCCCTAATCGATGCCGGATCATTTATATCTGATGCACGAGACAGTGCATCGGCAATCAGGTACATGGTATCATACCCGAGTCCTGCAAAAGCATTCTCAGGCGGAACACCGTAGGCTTCTGTGTAGGCATCGATAAACGCCAAAACCATAGGATCCTGATTCTCAAGAGAAGCATGGGTACCTACATAAGTATCATTAGCAGAATCACCGGCAATCTCAATCAACAACGGAGTATCAAAACCATCGCCGCTAATTATAGGCAGGGTTACACCCTTGTCTCTAAACTGCTTTACAACAACGCCCGCATCATCGGGTACTCCGGAAATAAACAGAATTTCAGCACCGCCCTTATCAGCCAGAAAACGATCAATCTGTGCGGAAAAGTCAGGATCCTTGTTCATGTAATTATCGGTAAGAACAATTTCACCACCCAGTTCCAAATATCTTTCCTGGAAGAAATGGGCCAAAGCTTTTGTAAATTCCATTGATTGGTCAATTAACAAATAGCATTTTTTTAGTCCCAGGTCATTGATAGCATAATCTGCACATGCATAAGCCTGGATATTATCACCAAACGGTGCCAGGAATGCAAAGTCACCCACCTGATCCGGAAGTGATGGAAGGGTTGCACCTGATGTAATAAATGGAATCCCCTTCTCCTGACAGATGTTTCCTGCAGCCAAAGCATAGTTTGAGTCGGATAATCCGGCAACCACAATACAATTATCTACGTCAATCATCTTTTTTGCATTGTTAGCAACAGTAGTTTGCTCGGTTTTACCGTCATAGGAAACCACATTGATCATTTTTCCGTTGATTCCGCCATTAGCATTGATCTCCTCAGCAGCTAACTTAAAGCCGTTATAAGACGGCTGATCAAGGGATGCCTGCCCCCCGGTCAAATTATACAGGGCTCCGATATTAATGGTATCCTCACTTACTTCCCCGCCATTTTCGCCGCCGCCGCAGCCGGCAAGGGAAAACACCAATGCAAATGCCAATAAAATAATCAGAGTCTTACGCATTTTCCTCATTCTCTCTTTCTCCTCTCTTTTAATTTATTATCATTCCCAAATCGTTTTGGGAACCATAAACTGACCGATTTAATAAAATAGCCTGTACCCACTGCTTTATTAATCAGTATGTTGCAGAGATTTTTATATTCTGCTTTATTCCATACACTTTGATAGGTCTTAGCAGAAAACAGGCTCTCCACAATGATTTCACTGTATCCCATGATTCCTTGCCGTCTGAAAATAATAATTACAATTAAAACCGCAGACAGAATCAGGTTGGAAGCTCCATAAAGTTCCGGTAATTGTATTGTAAACACAGTAATACCTGTCTCCAGAGGGGCCAAAAGTTCCGGGATAAAGGTCATCAGAAAAGAACCGACCACTGCTCCGCTTAAAGAAAACATCCCTCCAATAATCGATGTTTCAACAATTTTAAAACTGGTATCAATATAGAAAAACTTACCTGAAATTACGCTTTGCATATGTCCCCAAAGTCCTCCCGCCACCCCTGCCATAAAGGCACTTATACAGAATGCGGAAATTTTTTTAACGGTTAGGTTAATACCTAAAGTTTGTGCTGCCACATAATCATCTCTCATTGCGGTGAGTCCACGTCCATAAGCACTTCCAATTAACCGATAAAGTATAAAAAGACAAATAAAAGCTGCGGCAAAAATTAACCATGTAGAAGCATAACTGGGCAGTCCGGTTATTCCCCTTGCACCATTGGTGATTTGATCCTCGTTATCAAGAACGGCTCTGACGATGACAATAAGACCTATGGTTGCCACCGACAGATAGTGT
>JAQUJQ010000221.1 GCA_028680875.1 Eubacteriales bacterium | reverse complement strand
GGATAAGCGGTACCGATGGTCATTTTCATCTCTTCCGCAGTCCGTTCACCAATATACAGCTTATGTTCCTTCCTCATATACTTTATAATGGATTCATCAAACTTATCCCCGGCAACCTTTACAGAATTGGAAGTAACGATTCCGCCTAAAGCAATAACCGCAACATCTGTAGTTCCTCCTCCCACGTCGATAACCATGACGCCGTTAGGCTTAGTAATATCCAAACCGGCTCCTATGGCAGCAGCCACCGGTTCCTCCATCAGAAAAACAGATTTTCCTCCGGCTTGGATTGCCGCTTCTTTTACTGCTCTTTTTTCAACTTCCGTAATACCGGAAGGGACACAAATCATTATACGCGGCTTAAAGAATCCACCACTCCCGCAGGTCCTCCGGATGAAATATTTTAGCATACGCTCCGTCACATCATAATCGGAGATTACTCCGTCCCGCAAGGGTCGAACTGCAATAATATTGCTTGGAGTCCGGCCTAACATCTGCCGTGCCTCTTCACCCACTGCAACAATATCATCCGTATCTTTATTGATAGCGACCACGGAGGGTTCCTCCAAAACCACTCCTTTACCTTTTATATAAACCAGAACGTTAGCCGTCCCCAGGTCAATTCCCACCTCATTTGCAAAAGCCAACCGAATCACTCCTTATCTCACACTGTTTTATCCGACTGTTTCATATCCATTACATTATTATATCTGCAAACCATGTAAAATACAATTTATTTTTGTACGATTGCACGATAAAAGGACCAAATGGACTTGTTTCTGCATAATATGGAGAGAGGCTGGAAACAGCACTCTATTACTTCCGAAATAATATGATTGAAAGGAGCCTATGCAATTGGAAATTTATATGGATGAAACGCCTATGGCCCTTCCTACAGCGGCTTGCATGATGGCGCAGACAGAAAACGCTTTTGATAACACTTATCTAGGGAGGCTTCCTCTCGCTATGGCCTATGTACCTTTCCAGCACTGGGGCAATATTTACGAACCCTATCGGGCTTTGCAAAGAGGGACTATTTTCCCTGAGCTGGATCTGCCGTTCTGTGGAAGGGA
Organism: Eubacteriales bacterium; assembly: GCA_028680875.1. Classification (GTDB taxonomy): domain Bacteria; phylum Bacillota; class Clostridia; order Peptostreptococcales; family Anaerovoracaceae; genus JAQUJQ01. The sequence continues at coordinate 2,281 of JAQUJQ010000221.1, read as the reverse complement.
GTTGGTTTGATATGTCTGATATGTCACGGCATGCCTTGATGAGAAAACTGCAGGCACAATGCTTTGTCCTTGATGATATTATATTGTATCTGCAAACCCACCCTTCAGACCAAACCGCACTCAACTACTATAAAAAATTTAAGAACCTAAAGAACGAAACAGAAAAAGAATATATAGAAATGTACGGCCCTCTTACAGCTGACAATGTAGAAGTAACAGATCGCTGGACCTGGGTAGATACACCCTGGCCCTGGGAAAGGCAGGTGTAATATATGTGGACTTACGAAAAAAAACTGCAGTACCCGGTAAACATTACTAAACCGGATGCAAGGGCAGCAAAAATTATCATTACCCAGTTCGGTGGACCGGATGGGGAGCTTGCAGCTTCTCAGAGATACCTTTCCCAACGTTACAGCATGCCATATAAACAGGTAGCCGGCATTCTTACAGATATCGGTACCGAAGAATTGGCCCACATGGAAATAGTGAGTGCGATTGTTCACCAGTTAACAAAAGACCTATCCTTAGAAGAAATCAAGGCCTCCGGTCTGGATACCTACTTCGTGGATCATACGGTGGGCTTATATCCCCAAGCTGCTTCCGGAACACCTTTTTCTGCTACTGTATTGCAATCAAAAGGCGATCCCATAACAGACATGGTAGAAGATATGGCCGCAGAACAAAAAGCAAGAACTACCTACGATAACCTGTTACGCTTAACTGACAATCCGGAAGTCCGTGATCCCTTGAAATTTTTACGGGCTCGTGAAGTTGTCCATTTTCAACGTTTCGGAGAAGGTCTAAGGATTGTCCAAGATCACCTGAATTCCAGGAACTTTTATGCAATAAACCCGGGATTTGATCTGAATAAACCAAAATGCGGAAATTGACCACTTTATAGTTGACAGGTTGCAAAAACACTAGTAGAATACTTTTCATATATACAAATAAATGCAATGACGAGGAAGAGTAACATATTCAGCAAGATGCAGAAAGCTGTCGGTTGCTGAAAGACAGAACTTGCTATGTGGGAAAATCACCTCGGAGCAGTCGGCTGAAGAGCTATGTGCTTGTGTAAGCTTGAACGAATGACATCCGTTACAATGTTCGGCGTTAGGTATATTATTATGTGCAGACGCTTGTTAAGTGGTCAATTTTCTCATCCGATACAATGAGAAAATTGGCAACAAGAGTGGTACCGCAGAGCTTTATAGTCTTTGTCTCTTATTGAGACAAAGACTTTTTTGGTTGCTTTTAACGGTATCTCAAGGCCATCAGGAGGTATTATAAAATGAAATTAAACGGATCGCAGATTATAATGGAAGTATTGCTCGAACAGGGAGTCGATACAATTTTCGGCTACCCGGGAGGTGCAGTACTCAATATTTATGACGCTTTATATGATTATCAGGATCGAATCCACCATGTTCTGACTGCTCATGAACAGGGTGCTTCACACGCAGCGGACGGTTATGCAAGAGTTACAGGGAAAACCGGAGTGGTGCTTGCAACCTCGGGTCCCGGCGCCACCAATTTAGTAACGGGCATAGCTACAGCATATATGGATTCTATTCCCATTGTGGCTATTACCGGGAATGTCAGTACAAATCTTCTTGGAAAAGACAGCTTCCAGGAAGTCTACATTACAGGAATTACTTTACCTATAACGAAACATAATTTTGTAGTCCGTGATGTAAAGAAACTGGCCGATTCTCTGCGACAAGCCTTTCAGATTGCACAAAGCGGCCGTCCGGGCCCCGTTTTAGTAGATATTCCAAAAGATATTACTGCCGCAACCTGTGAATACACACCTGTCCCTCCTGTTAAACAGGAAAACGAAAGTCCGGTAAATCAAAATTTACTGCAAGAAATAGCTTGCCTGTTGAACGAAAGCAAGCGTCCTGTTATGTTGTTTGGAGGTGGCGTAGTTTCTTCCAATGCCGGAACTTTGGTTGCACAAGTTTTGGAGAAAGGATCCATTCCATGCTGCCACACAATTATGGGTACTGGTATTCTCAGCTATGACAATCCCCTCAATCTGGGCATTATTGGTATGCATGGCAGTGTGTCTTCTACCTGGGCCGTACAACATGCTGATGTACTGTTAGCTGTCGGAGTCCGTTTCTCTGATCGTGTTGCTACGAACGTGGATGATTTTGCAAAAGAAGCTAAAATCATACATATTGATATTGATCCTACAGAGATTAATAAAAATGTATATATAGATTATAGTATTATCGGAGATGTCAGGGAAGTACTGGAGTGCCTTTTACCAATGATG
>JAQUJQ010000220.1 GCA_028680875.1 Eubacteriales bacterium | reverse complement strand
AAATCCATTTAGCTACACGAGTCAATCTTCATATTATGGATGGTATTGTAGCTATGGAGGGAGAAGGCCCAACAGGAGGTGATCCGTATCCGACAGGGAAAATACTGATCAGTCAGGATCCTTTGGCTTTGGATGTAACGGCTATTCAGATGATCGGAATGCCATTAGCTCATGTTCCTATGTTAGCGGCATCCGTTGAAAACCGGCTGGGAGAATGGAGGAAGGAAGCAATAGAAATTTTGGGAGACTATAAAGAAATTCTGATATTTAATAATTTCAAAAAACCCCCGACCTGTGGTAGCCTTAGGAGTCAGAGCTTTGGGATTATTGCTATGGTAGCCGCTTTGTTAAAAACCATTCCACACATCGATCTAAAAGTATGTAAACACTGTAATATTTGTGTGGATAGTTGTCCGGTCGGTGCAATCCATCGAAAAACAAAACAAATTGATTACAATCGGTGTATCGAGTGTATGTGTTGTCATGAGTTATGTCCTCATCAGGCGGTTAAGTTAAGAAAATCAAATCCGGCTATAAGATTCGTTACAAAACTTATAGGTAAATGAATCATTTTTTTTAATTCGGCAATCCTAACGTTGAGGTGAGAAAATATGAACCGATCGTTATGGAGCGAAACTTGTATAATTGAAACACGGGAGCCCCTTTCAGAGGAACACATTAATATTGAGGTTGCAATTATCGGTGCGGGCTTGGTGGGAATATTAACAGCGTATATGTTACAGACACGGGGTGTGGAGGCTGTTGTGTTGGAGGCCGATCGAATCGGGAGCGGCGTAACCCAAAATACCACAGCTAAGATAACCTCTCAGCACAATCTGATTTACGATCGTTTAATCAAAGATTTTGGCAAAGAAAAGGCAGAGCAATATGCAAGAGCTAACCAAGGAGCTATTGAAAAGTACAGAGAATTAGCACTGGAAAAAGGCATTGTGTGCGATATGGTGGATATGCCGGCATATCTGTATACCCTTGAAAATGAAAATATGGAATCTATCCGTGCCGAGGCGGAGGCAGCCCGGCAATTAGGCATACCTGCTGCTTATATAGAAGAAAAAGATTTGGATTCAACAAGCTGGGGGTTGCCTTTTTCAGTTAAAGCAGCAGTACGTTTCGACAGACAAGCTCAGTTTCATCCCCTAAAGTTTTTAAAAGCGATAGCTTCCGGTTTGACTATATATGAGAATACTAAGGTGTTGGATGTAGATCAGGATTGCAACCTTATTACAAATCAGGGAAAGATAAATGCAAAACATGTGATTTTTGCCTGCCATTATCCCTTCATCAATATTCCGGGGTATTATTTTCTGCGCTTGCATCAGGAGCGCTCTTATGCTTTAGCCCTATCAAGAGCTAAGGATGTAGGGGGCATGTACTTGGGTGTGGATAAAAAGAGTTATTCTTTCCGAAACCAAGGGGACTTACTGATATTAGGGGGAAGTGGCCACCGAACCGGAGAAAACGAGGATGGAGGCTGTTATAATGCTCTACGGCAGAAAGGGCAGGAGTGGTATCCAGATTCCAAGGAGGTCTACGCCTGGTCCGCACAGGACTGTATGCCTTTGGATAGGGTCCCTTACATCGGCAGATATGCAGCCGGCCGTCCAAATTGGTATACAGCCACAGGTTTTCGTAAATGGGGAATGACCAGTTCTATGGTGGCGGCTCAACTTCTTACAGATCTGATCATGGGAGAAACAGAGGAAAACAGCATCTTTTCTCCACAGAGATTTACGGTTCCGGTTTCAGCAGGGGACCTTTGGAAAGATGTAAAAACCATTGGTAAGGGGCTTACGAAAGTGCGAATTGATCAGGAAGTGGACACCAAATGTACCCATATGGGATGTCAGTTGGGTTGGAACCCGGAGGAATTGACTTGGGATTGCCCTTGCCACGGATCCCGGTTTGACAATAAGGGGAATGTGGTAAATGGACCCGCTGTTAAGAATCTGGAAAAGGTTGCGGAAAGGAAATAAAAGATGTATCATATCCCTATGAAATAGGAAGGGATCGATATGCTTTTCAACTCATTTAGCTTCATGCTATTCTTCCCTATCGTAGTATTGCTTCATTTTGCATTGCCTCACAAGGTACGGTATTTGTGGCTATTGGTGGCAAGCTATTATTTTTATATGTGCTGGAATCCAAAATACGCTTTGCTTATTGCGATATCTACGTTAATCACCTATACCAGCGGCTTATTGATAGGCAAAGAAAGCCCAAAATGGTTAAAGAAACTTTGGGTATTTTTAAGTATGTCTTCTAATTTAGCTATACTGTTTTTCTTTAAGTATTTTGATTTTTTTATTGAAAATGTGAATCGGATACTAAGTTATGTGGGTATGGAACTAATTACACCTACCTTTGATGTAATATTACCGGTAGGTATTTCGTTCTATACTTTTCAGGCTTTGTCTTATACCATGGATGTTTATCGTGGTGAGATTTATACAGAGAAAAATTTATTTAAATATGCACTTTTTGTATCTTTCTTTCCTCAGCTGGTGGCAGGGCCCATTGAACGGTCGAAAAACCTGCTGGTTCAAATCAGTCAACGTCATTATTTTGATTATGAACGGGTAAAATCAGGGCTTCTTATTATGCTTTGGGGCTTTTTTATGAAACTGGTTATTGCGGACCGAGTGGCAATTTTAGTAAATACAGTATATAATGACTATACAAATTACATGGGTATTCCCTTGATTTTAGCCACAATATTTTTTGGTATACAGATTTATTGCGATTTTGCCTCCTATTCAGCTATCGCCATCGGAAGTGCTCAAGTATTAGGCTTTCGACTGATGGACAACTTTAAGCAACCCTATTTTTCTCGAAGTATCACAGAATTTTGGAGACGATGGCATATTTCTTTGTCTACCTGGTTTCGGGATTATCTCTACATTCCATTAGGAGGTAATCGAAAGGGAACCGTCCGAAAATATTTGCACATAATGATTGTATTTCTTGTAAGCGGCCTCTGGCATGGAGCCAACTGGACCTTTGTTATCTGGGGGTTTCTACATGGAGCTTTTCAGGTAATTGGGCAGATCACATACCCGCTTAAGATAAAAATAACGGACAAGCTGGGAATCAACCGGGAAGCTTCCAGTTATAAACTGGGACAGATGCTTATCACATTCATGTTGGTTAACTTTGCCTGGATATTTTTCCGGGCTCCAAGTTACACAGCGGCAAAGGGAATCATCCATAATATGACTGCTCAATGGAACCCTTGGGTTTTTACTGATGGAAGCCTTTACCTTTTAGGATTGTCTCAAAAAAGTTTTTGTGTAGCGATTGGAGCTGTGGTAATTTTGCTATGTGTCAGTATAGCTCAATACAAAG
>JAQUJQ010000219.1 GCA_028680875.1 Eubacteriales bacterium | reverse complement strand
GAGATGCGGTTAATCTTTGCCGATAGCAAGGCCCCTCTCTATATAGTGGAAAATGTATATCCGAAAATTGATGATTTAAACGTAGAGCCTGCCAGAAAAATAATTCAGGATGCCTTTGAGGATCATATAATTCAGGCTCCGGGAATGGAACATGTACGCGATATGGTAAATGGACCTATTATACCCACTCCGGGAGCTGTGATGGAGTGTGCTAAACTATTGTATGATTGTATTGGTGACTTGGTTGTATTGGATGTGGGGGGGGCTACCACAGACCTGCATTCGGTTACTGTGGGGTCTGAAGAAATTTCCAGAATATTAGTTAGTCCCGAACCTGTGGCAAAGCGTACAGTAGAGGGAGATTTAGGCGTATACGTCAATATGAGAAATATTGTTGACATCATTGGCCGGGATAAGCTGGCTGAAGAATTACAGATAGATATTGATAGAGTTATGGAAACCTACAATGCTGTACCCGAAAATGAAGATGAAGTTAAATTTGTTGAACGACTGGCATTGGAAGCAGTATTAAAGGCAACAGAACGTCATGCCGGAAGAATACGTTATGTATACGGGCCCTCCGGTAGAAATACACTGGCAGAAGGCAAGGACCTGACACAGGTTAAATATATAATAGGTACAGGTGGTGCGTTAACCAGATTACCCCATCGGGTCGAGATGATGGGATCCATTGCTAAGCACAATGAAAATGGTCTTCTCCTTTTTCCAAATGAAGAGGCAAAGATTTTGGTAGATGATGATTATATCATGGCTACCCTTGGTGTGCTGTCAAAGAACTACCGTCAGGCTGCAATTTATTTTCTGGAAAAAAGTTTAAAGATAAAATTAAAATAGGAGGATTGCGATGTATCCAAGATTAACCATCGATTTGAAGAAGATAAAACAAAATCTAGATACTGTGAGTAAGACAACAAAAAAAGGCAGTTGCTCTCTGATGATCGTAACCAAATCATTTTGTGCTGATCGAAAAATCGCCGAATTGATTGCAAAACATCAGGATGTTGACTACTTTGCGGATTCCAGAGTCCAAAATATTAAGGAATATCACGATCTGCCTAAGGAAAAGGTATTGCTTCGATTGCCTCAAGCCTGTGAAGTTGAAGATGTAGTACGTTATGTAGACATCAGCTTTAATTCAGAGCTTGAAACAATCAGACTGTTGAATGAAGAAGGAAAACGGCAGGGAAGGGTACACAAGATTGTTTTGATGATAGATTTAGGAGACCTGCGAGAGGGAATTTTCTTTAAGGAAGAGGATACTATAATAAATACCGTCGATCAGATTCTAAAACTATCAAATATTAAGCTTTATGGTTTGGGGGTAAATCTGACCTGCTATGGCGCAGTTATACCGAAATATGACAATCTGTCCACTTTGGTTGATTGGGCAAAACGGTTAGAGCAGAAGTTTAATATAGAACTTCCGATGATTTCAGGAGGAAATTCAAGCTCCTATTACCTGATCGATAAAAAAGAACTTCCTGAGAGAATTAATAACCTTCGTCTTGGGGAAGGTTTCATTTTGGGAAATGAAACAGCCTATGGCGAACGGATTCAGGGCACAGTTCCCGATGCAATCATTCTTGAAGCCCAGATAATCGAACTTAAAACTAAGCAATCTCTCCCGATTGGAGAAATCGGAATGGATGCTTTCGGACAAAAACCGGTTTACGAAGACCGTGGAAACAGAAAAAGGGCTATTTTAGCAGTCGGTAAACAGGATGCAGATGTAGAAAGTATGACTCCTATTGATCCTAAGATAGATATTTTGGGTGCGAGTTCAGACCATTTGATAATGGATGTGACGGATTCTGATCACGATTATACCGTGGGGGACATCATTCAATTTACCTTAGGATATGGCGGCCTGCTTAAAGCTGCAACCAGTTCTTATGTAGATCGGTATTATAAAGAATAAAGTTTTCCGGGAGTGCAGAAATGATGATCAATGACTTTAAATTGGAAGTCTTTTTTGGCGAACACGAGTTTACAGCTCCTTATTTACTTGCCCAATCCGACTGCGAATCGATGACTGTAAAAGAGTTATTGGAATATGAACCGGGTGCAGAGGTAGGACTTATTAACAGCTGGCTCGGGTATACCGAGGTTCCGGGGAGCCCTGAATTGCGGGAAACAATTTCAAAGCTTTACAGGACAATCGAAGCAGGTGACATAATTGTACACAGCGGTGCCCAAGAACCGATCTTCAATTTTGCAAATATGTTATTAAGTAAGGGCGATCATGTTATTTGTCAATTTCCGATCTATCAATCCTTGTATGAAGTGGCCAATGCGATCGGATGCAATGTATCCCGATGGGAAATTAGACAAGCTGATAACGGATGGGCAGTCGATTTTGAAGAACTTGAAAGATTAATTAAACCTTCAACTAAACTAATATGTTTGAACAGCCCGAATAACCCAACAGGCTATACACTGACTGAAGAGGAAATAAAAAGGATTGCTGACATAGCACAAAAGCACAATTTATATGTTTTCTGTGATGAGGTGTATAAAGGTGTAGAGCTAGATGGGATCAGCAGACCCTGGTTTGCAGATGTATATGAAAAAGGGGTGTCTCTGGGTGTCATGTCGAAGGCATATGGCCTTGCAGGACTGAGAATCGGCTGGGTAGCAACAAAGGATAAAGAAATACAGAGTAAACTGATCAAAATGAAGCATTACACCAGCATTTGCAGCAGCAGTACTTCTGAATTCCTGGCAAATGTAGCGTTAAAACATAGTAACACGATCCTGGAACGTAATCGTAAAATAATACTAAAAAATTTGAATGCGGCAGATACGTTCTTTTCAAAGTATCCACAAATCTTTAAGAACAATAAACCTGTGGCGGGACCCATCGCATTCCATAAAATGAATATTGATATTCCGATAGATCAATTTTGTAATCAAATGATAAAAGAGAAAGGAATATTATTATTGCCCGCAACTGTCTTTGATTATAAAGGTCAATACTTTAGAATGGGCTATGGAAGATCAAAATTTATAGACAATTTAAAAATATTTGAAGAGTATTTACTTGAAAAAATCATTTGATGGTGTTTATAAAGACATTAAAAAACGTTAATGGAGGGGACTAACGGAAGGGACGGTCTATTTCATGCGAAAGGTTGATTTCGATTGAAATAGATCGTCCTTTCTATTAATTATCGCCCCTTGTTTTCTTGATGTTTTTGCACTACAATACCAACTAAGAGTTGTTAGATGGGAGGCTTTAAAATGCAGGAGCTACGGATCGCCACCGCAAGACCTTATAAGGTCTTGATTGGAAAATGAATCCTATCAGATGCAGGGCAAATCATAAAGCCGTTGGGAAACTATA
>JAQUJQ010000218.1 GCA_028680875.1 Eubacteriales bacterium | reverse complement strand
CCCTTCCGGACTGCGATCTGGCAATGGGAGGAATGGGGTTTCAGCCGACAATGAATACGGCAAGAGCATTGTCGTATATGATTCTATACAGTAACAAGCACTAGGAATGGCAGATTATATGGCGAATGGAATCATCAGGCAATGCCGGATTTAGATCCTCCTGCAGTAACATAAAATAAAATTTGGAAAAAGCAGTGAAAAGTCCCTGCTTTTTTAATTTTAATCTGTACTGGACAAAACGCAGCTTAATATGTATCATTGTTTATATATTCATAGTATATATATTCATAGTACATTCATAAAACCTAATTATCTAAACGAGAGGGGCTGAGAGTTTGTCTGAATTATTAGAAGTTAATAATCTTACAATGAATTTCAAGGGCTTAAAAGCTGTAAGTGATTTCTCAGTAAAATTAAAAGAAAATATGATCTACGGGTTAATTGGGACAAATGGTGCAGGGAAAACAACAGTGATCAATATGTTATCCGGTGTCCTAAAGCCTTCTTCAGGGACTGTTTTTTTTAATGGGGAAAATATTACAGGGTTAAGACCTGATAAAATAGCAAAAAAGGGGATTTTGAGAACGTATCAAAATCTCCGGTTGTTCAAAAAAGCATCTGCTCTTCAAAACGTAATTATAGGTGCACAAATGCATAAGTCATATAACAATATAGAAGCGATATTTGATCTTTCCCGTTTCCGGAATGAAGAAAAAGAATTAGAAGCAAGTGCAATGGCAATGTTACGCATTCTCGGTATAGAAAATTATGCAAAAGAGAGAGCCGATTCCTTACCTTATGGTGCCCAAAGGAAATTAGAAATTGCCCGTATTCTTGCAGCATCTCCAAGAATTCTGCTTTTAGATGAGCCGGCGGCAGGAATGAACCCCCAAGAAAGTGTCGAATTGGTTCGTATGATAAAGCATATTCAGGAAGAATTTAAGCTAACCATTTTACTGATTGAACATGACATGAAGGTGGTTATGGGCCTTTGTGAATTTATTTATGTTATGGCAACGGGACAGATTATTGCTCAAGGGGAACCTCAAGTGGTTAGGGATGACCCGAAAGTGATTGAGGCCTATTTAGGGAGAACCAGAAAAGATGTTTGAGATCAAAGGGTTATGTGTAAAATATGATACAATCCGGGTGGTACATCAAGTCAGCCTACATATTCAAAAAGGCGAGTTGGTCGCTTTAATTGGTGCTAATGGAGCCGGAAAGACCACCATTTTAAAAACAATTTCAGGTCTGATCCGAGCTGAAGAAGGAAGTATTTCATTTGAAGGTAAAAACGTAAAAAAAATGCAAAGCCATCAGATTGTTTCTCGTGGTATCGTCCATGTTCCTGAAGGAAGACAAATTTTCTCTAAAATGACTATTGAGGAGAATTTGAAGCTTGGAGCTTATCTGCAAAAGGATAAAGAGTTAATCAACCGAAATCTGGAAAGGGTTTTCACACTATTCCCCATTCTAAAACAAAGGCTTTATCAGGTTGCGGGCACCTTGTCCGGAGGAGAACAACAGATGCTTGCCATTGGAAGAGCATTGCTGGGCAATCCCAGACTTCTTTTGCTGGATGAACCGTCAATGGGATTGTCACCATTGATGACCCAGCAAGTTTTTGATGTACTAAGGACTTTAAAAGAGGAAGGAATTACTATGTTATTGGTGGAGCAAAATGCCTATGATGCTCTTGAAATATCAGACCGTGCTTATATATTAGAGGTAGGAACCATTACCATGGAGGGTAAGAGCTCAATGCTTATTGAAGATCCAAATGTTAAAAAGGCTTATCTTGGGGGTGCTTAATATGGATGATTTTACATATTTTTTAAGTCAGTTTGTAAATGGATTAAAGCTTGGAAGTGTGTATGCAATGGTTGCCATCGGTTATTCTATGGTCTATGGCATCTTGAAACTCATAAATTTTGCTCACGGAGACATTATGACCGTTGGAGTTTATACAATCCTGGTTTTAACAACGGCTTTTGGCATGCCCCTTTGGGCCACAATCATTATTTCACTTCTCATTGCTATAGCAGTAGGCCTTACAGCTGAACGGGCTGCCTATCGTCCGTTGCGTTCTGCAGGTGAAGAAACCACTCTGATATCTTCGCTGGCAGTTTCTATATTTTTGCAGAACCTACTGGTGATTTTATTTTCGCCGCAGAGGAGAGCCTTTCATTTACCCGAATATTTATCAAAATTGCATACGGTGGGTTCTATCAAGCTTTCTACTATGAATATTATTACGTTTGTGGCTGTATTTATTATTTTGATTTTGCTTACATACGTGATTAAAAAAACCAGAATTGGTATGGCTATGCGAGCTTGTTCGGATAATATGAATGCCTCAAAGCTGATGGGAATCAACATTAATACAGTTGTGGTTACTGCCTTTGTGATCGGATCTGCCCTTGCTGCCCTTTCCGGCCTTATGCTGGCGGGAGAATATAAGACAATTGATCCTTTAATGGGCTTTGTTCCGGGTCTTAAAGCGTTTTGTGCGGCCGTCCTTGGTGGGATCGGCAACCTGGGAGGGGCTGTACTTGGCGGATTTGTCCTGGGAATTTCCGAAATGCTTTTTGCCGGACTTATGCCCACAGAAATCACCCCATATCGGGATGCTTTTGTTTTTGTGGTGTTGATTGCTGTCCTTCTTATTCGGCCTAACGGGATTTTAGGTTCAAAGAATGGAGGACGAAGCTGATGAAATTAACAGACAATAATTTATTCAGGTTCATTGTCTTTATTTTAATCCCTTTGATTATTATTGTTATAAGCGGAATGAACAGTAATAATTATTATACCGGATTGGTTAATCTATTTGGGATCAATATTATTCTTGTAGCAAGCTTAAACTTGGTAAATGGATTTTCCGGAATGTTTTCAATGGGGCATGCTGCTTTTATGGCAATTGGTGCCTATGCCTCCGCTTTATTTACGTTACCGGTAAACCAGAAAGCCATTGCTATGCCGGGCCTTCCGGAATGGCTGTTGAATTTGACGCTTCCCTTCCCTGTGGCATTGATTATTTCAGGGGTATTTGCTTCTGTCATCGCACTTGTCATTGGATTTCCTGTATTACGATTTAAAGGACACTATCTGTCGGTGGCAACCATAGGTCTTATTGTCATCGTCAGAGCCGTTCTTGATAACGAGGATCAAATCACCAATGGTGCAAGGGGAATAACCGGACTGCCCAGTTATGCTTCTACATGGTTGATTTTTGCCGCCGCTTTTATTTGTCTTTTTATACTTTATCGGTTAATTGGAAGTGCCTATGGACGGGGACTCACCGCAATGAGAGATGATTATGTAGCTGCACAAACTTTAGGTATTAACCTAACTGTTAAAAAAATTTCCGCATTCTGTATAAGTGCC
>JAQUJQ010000217.1 GCA_028680875.1 Eubacteriales bacterium | reverse complement strand
GAGAAGCAGTCACTTCATCAAGCAATAGTAACCGCGGCTTTAAGTTAATTGCCTTAGCCACCTCAATCATGCTCTGAACCGAAGGAGCTAAGTTTTGTACCAGCTCATCGGGGCTACAATCTATATTAAGCCTCTGGAGTAGTGCAACAGCCTGCTCTCTGACTTGTTTTCGGTCGATTCTATGTAAAGAAACCGTGGGTTCTACACCCATAGCCAGGTTATCCATTACGCTCATGCTTTGAATTAAACTTAAATCCTGGTATGCAACAGCTACGCCTAACTTTCGAGAATCCCGGCAATTGTTAATATGCACGGGAACACCGTCGAAAATAATTTTTCCCTCATTGGGATAGACTAGCCCGGATAGGATCTTAACAAAAGTAGATTTTCCGGATCCGTTAGAACCCAGTAGGGCTCGTATTTCACCGGGAGCCACATGGAAAGATGCATTCTTTAAGGCTACTACTGCATCAAATTTTTTTGTAATTCCATGCATTTCAAACATAGAAATTCCTCCAAGTCGATATCTTGTAAAAAACTTGGCCGACAGGAATCCCCCCATCGGCCAATCAGATAGTATAAAGCTACTTTACAAAATAGGCCTCGTAAGCCTCATCAACCATCATATATTTGGATACAGAAGTGGTATCCGGCAAGTCAGCAATGTCAGCCAGGCTCTCAGTCATATTTTCATAGGTCATAATCCACTGAGGAGCATACTTGATGTTGTTCCATTCTGCTAACTTGGATGTGTCCAATTCGTGACCTTGCAGCAGATTTAAGCCGATGGCCAATGCGGTAGCGCCGATTCCCGGGGGATTCTCAACAACAATAAACGGAAGGACCAGTTGGTCTTTGTTTATATCAGCGATTCTGCGAATCCACCGAACCTCTTCAGAAGATGTAATACAACCGGGATAAGCAACGCCGGCTTCTTCAATGGCATTTAATATGCCGTTGGCACTTTCTTGATTGCAAATGCCGTCATATTTAATACCGGAACTGATGACCTGAGCCATCTGTTGTTGTGATTGAGTATCATCCCATCCATGAGCAAATTCCTTAACGATTTCAATATTAGCATTGCTAAAGATGTCTTTATAGACTGCTTTACGCAGTTCGGATGCTGAATTGCCATCAATCCCATTAAATAAAATTATCTTTGTTCCTTCACCTAAAGTATCCACTACCCAATTTCCTTGAATACGGGCCCACTCTTCCTGATCTACTGTTACGTTGATGATGTCGTCTGAATTGTACACACAATCCGCATTAATGTAAGTGATACCCGCTTCAATAGCCTTTGCAATGACAGGATCCAAACCGGTGGCAGCAATGGGATTGATTAAAATAAGGTCGTAGCCATCGTTGATAGTCTGCTCCACCTGCTGAGATTCAACAGCAGAGTCGTTGTTGGAGGTGAAGGAAGCAAATTCACTGACTAAACCGGATTGCTTATACACCTCAATGGCTTCATTAAGCTGGTTTTCATAGACGACACGGTAAGGGTTCCCTTCGATTTCAGCATTGTGGGAGGCTACCTTAAAACCGGTGGCCACCGCATCTCCGTCCTCTCCATTGTCGGCATCACCTGCACAGCCTGCGAACATGGCGAGAACCATGACCAAGGCCAACAGTATAGCCAAAAACTTTTTCATTTCTCTCCTCCTTGTTACTAAATTAGACTTTTTATAACGCATCCGTAGAAAATTTTCTTACATCTGCGCGTTTCAACGAGGCGGGAGACATCTCCGGCTCGTTATAACTAAAGCTTGGCTTTAATTATCATAGTAAACTTTGAACGGGAGATTACAATTCACAGCCGATGGATTTTAAGTAATGATAGGAATTTTGAACTGCCCGGTTGATTTCGTTCAGATCTTTAGGACCCTCCTTGGTAAATTCGATTTCAATGCTGAATGGACAATTATTACTTTCTTCTTCCAGGATCCCGATAATTTTCGAGAAATCCACATATCCTTCTCCCAATGCGGGGAAATTCCATTCTTTTTTCTCCCCTGCCTTATCCTTTAAATGCATAAATCCAATAGAGTCAACACAGCCGGCTATATCGTCTTTCATGTTAACATCCCCGTAAAAAAGGACATTCGCCGTATCGTAATTGATGGAAACATAAGGGGAATCTACAATTTGAACAATTTCTTTCAAAATAGCCCCTGTCCCGTGTTCTCCATGAGTCTCCAGATCCAATTCCATTCCATACTCCCTTAAATAAGGAACCAAGCTTCGGATATGGTCGGCTACCACCTCGTTGGATGTATGCTCTTTATCTTTTAAATGAGCTTCTCCAATAGAAGAAACAATAAAATCACAATCAAAAAAAGCGGCCAGCTTAATATTAAGGATGAAGTCTTCTAATCTGGCTTTATCCATTAAATTGCAATGTCCGCTCATAGCAAAAGGAACTAAAGAAAGGTCTTTCATCCGCTCCTTTATTCTTGTTAAATATTCAAAACTCATGGTGGGAAGAACGTGTTCTGTCCACCCTTTTGTCGCCGTTAGTTCCACATACTGAAAACCTGCGGAACTGATTCCTTCCAATGCATCCACAATGCTGTATCCGTGATAGGAATTCGAGTTTACACCTATGATACGTTTCATAAAGCAACCTCTTTTCGTACATCACATACATCACATATTTATAATCGATACACTTAATATGATACCATGTATTGGTATCTTTGACAAGTGTTTGGAATTTGGATTATCTATACCGCCATCCTTTTTACCGACGCAACAATGTCCTCTGCAGTCAGATTATATGCCTTTAACAGCTCTGCCGGCTTTCCTGATTGCCCAAATACGTCCTTAACACCGATAATATCCATAGGAACCGGGCAATTGCGCACAACCACCTCTGCAACGGCGCCGCCCAATCCGCCAATAACGGTATGCTCTTCGGCAGTAACGATACCTTTTGTTTCACGAGCCGCCTTTATAATGCTTTCTTCATCAATGGGTTTGATGGTATGCATATCCAGTACCCGAACATCTATCCCCTGTTCTGCCAGGATTTCTGCTGCTACTAAGGCTTCGTTGACCATTACTCCGGTTGCGATGATGGTATAGTCCCTTCCTTCTCTTACGGTAACGGCTTTTCCGATTTCAATAGAAGTGCCTTCCTCATATAACTTGGGAACCGCTGCACGCCCCAATCTTACATACGCCGGTCCATCAATCTCCGCAACCGCTTCAATCAGCTTCCTTGTTGAATATTCATCAGCCGGGCTGAGTACCAGCATACCCGGTATAGTCCTCATTAAGGCTATATCTTCAATGCACTGATGGCTTCCTCCGTCCTCACCCACTGTAACTCCTGCGTGAGTAGCACAAATTTTTACATTCGCATGTGTATATCCTATACTGTTTCTAATGACTT